>CAXTUO010000001.1:0-8400 GCA_964247175.1 uncultured Acetobacteraceae bacterium
CTGATCGGCGACGTGCTGGAAGCCTACGAGCGCCTGATCCTCGACGCGATGCGCGGCGACCACACGCTGTTCACGACGGCCGAGGGCATCGAGCGGCTGTGGGAGGTGTCGGTCCCGCTGCTGGAAGCGCCGCCGCCGGTCCGGCTTTACGCGCCGGGGTCTTGGGGGCCGAAGTCGGTGCATCAGTTGGTGGCGCCGCATGCTTGGCGGCTGCCGTTCGAGCGGGCCTGGCGGGATCGGAATGCCGCGGCGGGGTGAGAAGGGGACGCTTACGGATATGGACAAACAAGAGGGCTTTCGCGCCAAGGCATCTGCCATGCTGAAAGGCGGAAGGCGTGGTATGATGCTGGTTCCGGCATAGGCATGCAATGTGTTCGTGAGGCCAAAGGCGCACGCCATGGTTCCTTCCGCTTACAAGCTGTTCGCCGGGATCGGCGATCCGCGGGTTGCCGATCAAACCATGCACAGCCTAGCGGAGGTTCTCTTTGCGGCATTCTGCGAGTTTGGGTGCCGCGACGGCCATGCGCAGTCCACCAAAGCCAGACTCGAGTTCCTGCGCCGTTGAATGAACTAGCCATAAGGCAGGCTCTTATCTCCGGTAACGACCGATCTTTTAGAAGGCGTAATACCACGTTCAAAGACAGCTATGCTGTCATAGAAATGCATCGATATGGTCCGCCTTGTAAACTCGGTCGGTTCCACGGCACCGCGGGACAAATCCGCGTTGAGTTCGTCGATCATGCGCTTAGAAAGCTCGATGAACGAACCAGGCTGTCCTAGGCCGCCACCATAATCCTGCCAATAGGCCGTATGCAAATCTTCAATCATATACGTGCCGCTCGTAACCATTCTCGGATACAAATAAACAAACGAAGCCGATACGTGCTTCATCAAATGACTTCCATCATCAAGAACAATATCAGGACTACCAAATTCTTGGAGCACTGCAGCCAGAAAGCTCTCGTCGGATTGGTCCCCGATACGTACACTTACCTGTTCATCCTCAAATTCCTTGCATTCAGGACGAACATCTAGGCTCACGATCCTTGCCAGCGGGCCGAAGTAGGCCTTCCACATCTGGCCCGATCCACCTCCGCCAGCACCGATCTCAATCATGGTTAGCGGGCGCCCGACGTAACGTCCAAAATGGCGCTCATACGCCGGAAAATAATGCAGGTTCTTATGAATGGGACGGCCAGTGTTAGCAAGGAATCGGCTGTAAAGTTCCATGTTAAGTTCCCTCTTGCAATCCACCGATCTTTAACGGCAATTCAATCCATGGCCAACCTGTGAATCGGCTTTGCTTTCGCTCATCGTTGCGCCAGAGTCTAACGGAGATCGGGAATTGCTATCAGGCGAGATGAGTAACGAATCCATGCTACAATCGCTTACGCAATGCGACGAGCTATGGGGGGCTTGCGACTTGTTCGTTCAAGAACCCTCTGTTGCTGATATTCGTGATCTTACTTACCTTCCTTTCCGTGCGCACGAAACATGGGGGATTTTCGATGCAACTGGCAGGGCAGTAGATTGGGCCGTTGATTTCCGAGGCCGCGAGCGAGCAACTAGCGCACAAGGATTGCTGTCGCGCGCCCCGCTAAGCATAATAGAAGAAGTTGCCCCTGATGAATGTTATATTTATGGAGGACGCGTCCACAGTCATTTCGGACATTTCCTAATAAATACACTTCCTAGACTGTGGGGCCTGTCAACCGGACGTAGGCCAGATTACAAGATCCTGTGCCATGACGGTTCTACGCCAGACTTGTGGTTTCATGTGCCGTTCATTTCTTGCATTTTTGGGGCATTGGGGCTAACGAGAGATAATTTTGTTGTCTTTGATCGTCCTACTCGCCTTCGTCGCCTTCTTGTGCCTCAGACAAGCCTGGGAGAGCAGACGCACGCGCATTACGTATTTCGCGCGCTGTGCCATCGAATAGCGATGAAGCTCGAGGTCAATGAAGACTATCGCAGAATGGACCCAGTGTACCTATCTAAAACAAGACTTAAAAGCGGCGTTGGCAGAATCCAAAATGAGTTAGAAATTGAAATGGAATTTCAGGCGGCAGGCATTGAAATCCTGTATCCCGAGACATTGGCCCTCCCGGATCAAATCAAGCTATTTGGTCAACGAAGGGTAGTAATGGGGAGTACGGGATCCGCCTTTCATAGCAGTATATTCGCGCCTCCACGCAGCACCATTATATGTTTAAATCCAATTCCCACTGTGAACTCAAATTTCGTTTTGATTGATAAATTAAACGGAAATGATGCAACCTATTACTATCAAAAAGGAACAGAAGTCATACGAAATTCTTCTAAGTTTCTAACAGAATTTTACGTTCCCAATCCGAAGGAAGTTGTAGAGAGTTTTGTAAGATTTGCTAAATCAGCGTGATATTTCCGGACAGATACCGAGTCGCATCCCCGGAAACCCGCGAAATGCCGGCCTCGTCATGTGGCCCATCCAAAGGTCAGCCAGCGAACCAATATCCAGGGCGATCCCGCCCCGCTGCTTCACCCGCAGCGCATACAGCTTGCCGAGAAAGCCCGCTGCAACCAGCACCAGATCGCCCGGCCTGATCGTGTCGTCGATCGCCCGGTTCACCGCGCCGAATGCGTCCCGGAAGTGCGAGGCCTGCAGCACATAACCGGTCTGCCCGCGGTCGCTGTGCGCCGGCGGGATCGGGATCGTCTGGCGCACCTGTGCCCGCCCGGCCGCCTCGAGCCGCCCGCCAAGCGATGCATGGCTGGTGATCAGGCTGATCGGCCCGGCCTCCCGCAGCATCTCGCTCACCAGGCCGCGATACTCCAGGTCAACGGCAACCGTCGTCGTGCTCAGCCGCCCGCTCGGCCCAAGCCCGAGGCTGTCGGCCAGCCGCGCGAGCTGCAGGCAGTTCACCAGCGAGCGCATGTTGCGCATCCGCATCTCATGCTGGAGCCAGTCCGGCTGCGGGATGCCGATGATGTCCGCCTCGAGCAGGCGTGACCGCAGCTCCGTCGCGGCAGCAAGGAAACCGGGATCGACGGCGAGCGCACCGTCGTCATACCAGCGGCTCGTGAAGAACTGGCGGTGCGCCAGGAACAGCGCTTCCTGATCGGCGGACCCGCCGGCAGGATGCAGGAACGCGCCATCGCCGTCGCCCAGGCGCAGCAGGCAGAACGGAGTCCTTGCGCGGATCGCCTGCAGGCATTGCTCGTGCGTCGTCTGCAATGTCTGGAACTCGGACCGCTGCAACGTGTCGAGCACGGCCGCGGCGTCGATGGATGCGAAGTAGTTCACCGTCGCAAGATTGTAGGGCGAGGCGGACCGGCTCACGGCCAGCAGCAGCGCGGGCAGCAGCCGGCTGCGGGAGGCCTCCGCCGCCGGGTCGGCCAGCGCGCGCAAGACGCATTCGCGCCAGATATTGTCGCCCCGCATGCCCTGCTGCACGAGGCCGATCAGCTTCTCGTCCGCCGCGTCCTCCTGCTTGGCGCGGCGCAGGAACTGGATGTGCTCGTAGGCGAGGCTCTCGTCGTCCGGCCAACTTGCTTGCAGGCGCTGGAAGACGGCGCCGGCCTGGTCAAGCTTGCCGTGCTCTTTCAGGACGATCGCCGCATGCATCCCCTCGGCCAGCGTCGCGCAGGACAGCCCGAGCGCCTCGAGCTCGCCCGCGATCTGCGTGGCGGAGTTTCGGGAAGCGTCGAGGCTGCTTTCAAGCTGGGCCAATGTTGCCATGTCGGTCAGTCCGCTCCTGTCCCGTCCCGCTGAACGCCGTCCAGCAGCGCGCCTTAAGCCTTGTGGCGACATGCGCCGCCCTTCGGGGTGAGCGCCTTGCGCGTTTGGCGAGGCTTGCCGGCGGGCTCGCTGGGCAGACCCGCCCGGCTCGCGACGCCGATGGACGCGGGCGGCGGGGCAATCCAGTCATCGGACAAGGGGGCGCGGTAGAGCTGCGCAAGCTCATGCGCCTGGTCGAGGCTGGTCCTGAGCCGGGGCACGGTCGCGGGCGCCGTGAGATAGTGCGCCGGATCGGCGTTGATCCTCGCCAGCACGTCCTCAAGCGCTGCCGTGCTGTCAACCGGGACGACGAAGCCGGAGTCGCCGGTCACGTCGGCGCCGATCGCGCCACGGTCCGAGGTGATGATACGGCATCCAGCCTGCAGCGCCTCCCGCGTGACCAGTCCGTAACTTTCCGGCCAGATCGACGTCGCGACCAGGATGTCGATGCCGGCGTAGAGCTCGCTGACCTGTGCCTGAGGGACTTTGCCGCGCCGCCGCACCGGGGTCGCCCCCCACAGATCAACCGCCTCCATGCCAGGCGCCATCGTGTGGTCGAGCAACAGCAGCGACAGGTTGGGGTATCGGCCGTTGGTGAGCGCCGCACGCAGCAGCGTGTAGCCCTTGTGCGGGCTTGCGCCGCCGATATGGGCCAGCCGCACAGTCCCGTCCGCCGCCAGGCGCCGGGGCGCCGGCATCAGCGGCGAGACGCCATTCTCGATCACCTGGATGCGCGGGAAGCCGCAGGCCCGATAGATGTCGGCGAAACTTGCGGATACCGCAAGCACCCGGTCGGCACCGGAAAGGGCCGCGGCCAGCATGCGCATGCGATACAGGCTGGTCGGGCCGCCGGCCCGCAACTGCGCAACTGGGTCATCATGCTGATATCGGCTCGGCTGCAGGTCGTCGTCGATCAGGAACTGGTGGTCCGAGATCCACCAGCCGTCATGCACGGTGACGACGTATGGGATGCTGCGCGCCCGCGCCGCGTCACACACGGAGACGGTGAGGCGTTGGATGCAATGAAAATGCACGAGGTCCGGCTGGAACCGGTCGAGCGCCTCCCCGAACAGCCGGCCCATCGTTTCGTCCAGCACGCGCAGATCGATCGCCGGCTCCGAAGGCGTGGTCACGCCCGTGACGCGCACTCCCTGCCACAGGTAGCGCTCGAGCTGGTACGGCACCAGGCCGCCCTCGATGGTGCAGAACACCTCGATCTCGATCTCGTCGCCATGCTCCGCGCAGATCTGCTGCACGTTGTCGGCGACGACGCGAGGCGCGCCGCCAATCGCCTGCGGCGGGAAGAACACGTTGACGACCAACACGCGGCGGCGCGGCGGCACAGGCCGTTTCTCACGCACCGCCTCGAACATCGCCAGCAGGCTGGCCGTGCCGGCATCGAGCGAGCGCGTCCCGATCGCCTTCGCATGCGCCGCCTCGCCCATGTGCCGGCGTGTTGGAGCGCTCTCGATCAGGGTCTCGAGCGCTGCCTCCCATTCCTCGGCGCTGCCGGCGAGCACGCCGTCTTCGCCATGGGTGATGATCTCCCGATGCGTCTGCGTCGCGCTGACCACGCTCGGCACGCGCAGCATCGCGGCCTCGAGCCACTTGATCTCGCTCTTGCAATCGGCGACGTGCCCGGGCTTCAGCACCGCGATGTTGATGTCGGCCTCGGCCAGCATGCCCCAATAGACCGCGGTGTCCCAGACCGGCTCAATGGTGGTGATCCGGTGGGCAAGGTGGGCAAGCGACTGCGGCAACGCGAGATAGCCGACGACGATCAGCGAAACGCCCGGATGGCGATCCATCACCTGAGCAAGCGCAGGCGCTGCGTGGATCTCGAAATCCTCGTTATGCGCGCGCGTGCCGGAGCCGTAGAAGATACGGACAAGGTTGTCCCGGCGCCCCGGGCGCGGAGGCGAGGCGGCAAGCCGTGTCTGCTGCAGGCCGAGCGCATTGTGGTGCACGAAAGCGCGGCCGGACTGCACGTGCGGCTGCATCGCAGCAGCGAGCGTCCTGGTTGACGCCAACGCATAGTCGCAGAGTGACATCGCGGCGCGATGGAGCACGGCGCCGGTGATCAGCCCGGCATAGACATCCCTGTCGATCAGGCCGCCGTAGCTTTCGAAGCTGTCTGGGAAGTACCTGCCATCAAACACCAGGTCATCGATTTCGTAAAACGTCGGGATGCCGGCGCGACGCGCGGCAGCGATGGCGCGCACCTGCGCGGGCAAGGCCGGCAGCCGGTAGAAGATCGCCGCATCGCCGCGCGGCAACGCTTCAATGAAGCCACCGATCTCCGAGGCGTGGTCGAACAACTCGACGGCGAGCCCCGCAGCGCGCAGTTGCTCAGCCTTCTGCAGCACGCGGTAGAAACGGCATTGCGGCAGGCTGACATCGGCGAGGATCAGAACCGTGCGGACGGGGCGGACGGACGGGCAGGTATCGGGCAGGCTGGCAGCGATCGGCTCGACCAGGATGCCGACAGCCAGCTCCATCGCGTCACGCGCCTCGTCGTGCAGGCCGTTTGCGCTTAACCAGAGCGCATGCGCCCGGCGGTTGTTGAACAGCGCCTCGCCGGCTTCCTCTGCACGCCGCTGCAGAGCTCGATCTCCCGGATGGTGGTGCGCCAGGGCGTGCAGCGTGGTGGTCCCGCGGTCCTCTCGGCCAACCGCCTTCTGGCAGGCGGCCAAATTCAGGTGCGTCCAGATGTTATGGTGCCCTGCAGCGATCGTGCGCTCGTAGATCTGGGCCGCTGCATACGAGTCGCCGAGTCGCAGCAGGCAATCGCCATAATGGCGCAGGCCGCGCGAGTTTCGCGGATCGACCATCAGCACACGCTCATAAAGCGGCTTGGCCTGCACGTTCTGGCCGCGCATGGAGAGCATGTCGGCAGCAGCGAGGAACAAATCGACGGTGCCAAAACCAAGCGTGCAGCCCGGCCGGCTGGCGGCGACGCCCTCCCGCACGAAATGCCGCAGCGCTTCCCAGCGATTCGGGACCCCTGCCGATGCCCCGTCCAGGTCAGGATTCGCGGCCAGGTAAATCCGGTGGTCGAAGCCTTTCGGGAAGTCGCCTGTGCTGGTCAGGCCGAGGGTGCGCAGGAAGTCGGTGGCATTCGGAGCGAGTCCGGCGGCAATCCCGATGTTGATCCAATGCAGGTAAGCGTCCGGAGCCGGCAAGGCGGCCGCTTGCGGCGCGATTTCGGCGTAGAAGGCGGGATCGAACACCTTGTCCAGGGCGATTGGGCAGAGTGCATGACGCCCGGTTTCGGCGAAGTGCCTGAGGCACTGCATGCGATTGCGCAGGGGAACGTGCTGCAGCGTCATATAGTCAGGGGTGCTGAACAACGGCAGGAAGGCTTGCGACAGGATGCCGTTGGCGGTGAGCAACTCGTCGAGGTCGCGGAACACCGTCTGCGTTTCGAGCAGCGCTTCAAGCATCGCAGGTTGCGGCATTGCGCCGTCGAAATACAGATCGGCGATGAACCGGTCGGTGCTGATGCTGCAGGGCCGGCCTTCCGCCTGCCCATGCTTCACAAAGTGCAAGATGTATTCCCAATCGTGCTGCAGAACACCATCGAGGTCCGGGTTGAGCTGGCGATAAAGGTTGACCGAGAAATTCTTAGGCAACTGCGCGCCGACCTGCGGTGTTCCAGCGATCCAAGCGGCGATGTCATTGAAGCGCTTCTCACTTTGGCCGTGCTCCAGCCAGTGCTGCACAGCCTTTTCCTCATCGAGGTCAGCCACGTCAGGATAGAAGCTCGTATAGAAACTGTAGTTGAGGGCAACTGCGTGCATGGGTGCAGTATGTACCAGAGCCAAACCGAATGATACGATATCATCATAAAAAAGGCGCGGTTTCGCTGCAGGACGCGCACTCCTAAGCGTTGGTGCAGGGGCCACAACACAGCTGACCTGCATGCCCGTCGTCAGGTGTTGACGGCATCGCGCGCATCGCCATCAGAACGGCTTGGGATCGGTCGCATGGTCAAATTAAACGTCAACGGTCGGGCGCACGAGATCGACGTGGACCCGGATACCCCGCTGCTTTGGATGCTGCGCGAGCAGCTCGGCATGACGGGCACCGAGTACGGCTGCGGCATCGCGCAGTGCGGCGCCTGCTCAGTGCACGTGGACGGCCAGGTGGTGATGCGGTCCTGCCAGTTGCCGGTCGGCAGCGTATCCGGCAAGGTGCTGACCATCGAGGGCTTGTCGCGCGACAGCAGCCACCCGGTGCAGGCGGTGGCTGGCGCACCAGGTGCCGCAATGCGGGTACCGCCAAAGCGGGCAGATCATGGCCGCCGTGGCGCCCTTGAAGGAGAAGCCGCAACCGACCGACGACGACATCAACGAGGCCAAGACCAACATCTGCCGCTGCGGCACCTATCATCGCATCCGGGTGGCGATCTACTCGGTTGCCGGCAGGAAGGCCTGACGCCGTGAGGGTGATGCATCGTGCTGAACGGCGGCAGCCAAGGCATCCGGCAGTCGGCGGACTACGTGCGCCAAGGGGGTGCGGCGGCGCACACCATGGTGGAGCAGGCGGCAGCGCAATGAGGCGTGGCCCCGTCGGAGTGCCGGGGGCATGAGGGCGCCGTGACCTACGTCTGGAGCGGGCACAGCCTGCGCTACGGCGCACTG
>CAXTUO010000001.1:8500-19941 GCA_964247175.1 uncultured Acetobacteraceae bacterium
GCGGCCCGGCGCAGGGGCCCTGGAGCAAGGCCGGGCGCTGTTCACGGAGCGGCAGGGCCAGTTGAACCTGTCCTGCGCCCAATGCCATGACGGCCTTGCCGGGCAGCGCCTGGGCGGGGCGCGCATCCCGCAGGGGCGGTCGAACGGCTACCCGCTGTACCGCCTGGAATGGCAAGGGGTAGGGTCGCTGGACCGCCGCCTGCGGAACTGCCTGGCCGGCGTGCGGGCCGAGCCGTTGCCGTCCGACGGCCCCGAGATGGCGGCGCTGCAGTTCTACCTCGGCTGGCGGCCGAACGGCCTCTCCGTGGAAGCTTCGCCCGTCCGCCCGTAGGTCAGGCCGTCCAGCGCCAGGTGTTGACGTTCCAGGCGTTGAGCCGAACATTGATATTCGGCTGATACCCACTCAGCCCGGCCTTGGTCCCCTCCACCGTGACGTACTCGAAGATCGGCAGGAACGGCAGATTCTGGCGCAGCACGGACTGCACGCCGCGGTACGCCTCGATCCGCTTGGCACGATCCAGCGTCGCCGCCCCCTGCTGCATCAGCGCGTCGAGCTGCGGGTTGGCGTACTGCATCGTGTTGTTGCCGGCGCCGCCCTGCGCCGCGATGGCCTTGCTGCTGAAGTAGTCCTCCGCTGCCGGGTCCGGCCCGGTCATGAAGTTGTTGCCGACGATGGCCGTCTCGAAATGCGACTGGATCCAGTACTCGCCCCACATGACGGCAGCCGGCAGGTTCTTGATCGTCATGGCGATGCCGAGGTCCTGCCAGTTCTGCTGCAGCAACTGCTGCGCCTGCTCGCGCAGATGGTTGCCGGCCGTGGTGGAGTTGCTGAACTGGAGCTTGACCCCGTCCTTCTCGCGGATGCCGCCGGGGCCGGGCTTCCACCCGGCGGCGTCGAGCGTCGCGCGGGCGCGGTCGGGGTCATACACCTGCTTCGGCAGGTCGGGATCGAAGGCCCAGGAGGCCGGGGGAAGGTAGGACTCGCTCGGGCGCGGCAGGCCGTAGTACAGGTCGTTGATGATGCTGGTCTTGTCCAGGCTCATGTAAAGCGCCTGGCGGACCGCCGGGTCCTTGAACTGCGGCAGGGCCAGGTTGAAGTAGAAGTTCTCGATGGATGCGGTGGGGATGGGCGTCACCACCCGGTTGGGCAGCGCCTTCGCTTCCGCGTAATGGTCGGCCGAGATGCCTTGCAGGCTGATGTAGTCGATGTCGCCGGTGCGGAACTGGGTGTAGAGCACCGTGAGGTCCGGGATGTACTTGAACACTACCCGTTCGAGGTACGGTCCCTCGTCGAAGTAAGCCTCGTTGGCGGCAAGCGTGATGTGGTCGCCGGGCACGCGCTCGCTCCACTTGAACGGCCCGGTGCCGACCGGCGCGCGCATGAACGGAGAGCTGCGCGGGTCGGACTGCCCGGCGAGCAGGTGCTGCGGCACGATGAAGGTCCAGGCGAGGATCGAGGCATAGGGCGAGAACGGCTTGTCCAGCCGCCAGGTGATCTCGTGCGATCCCGTCGCCTTCACGTCGCGCAGCAGTTCATGGCCCGACCTCGTGCCGGCGGGGAAGTCGGGGTTGTTGATCAGGTCGAAGGTGAATTTCACGTCGTCCGCGGTGAAGGGCTTGCCGTCGTGCCACTTGACGCCCTCGCGCAGCTTGACCCGCCATTGCAGGCCGTCCTCCGACACGCCGCCAGTGGCGACCGTGGGAATTTCGGCCGCCAGCCGCGGCAGGAAGTTGCCCTTCGGGTCCACCGCCCAGAGCGGGCTGAACAGCGACATGTAGATGCCGTCGTCCACCTCGATGTGCGGCAGCAGGGGGTTGAACACCGTGGGTTCCTGCGAGATGCCGATGACGACCTGGCCGGCGGGCTTCGGCTTGTTTTGGGCGCGGGCGTGCCTTCCAAGCAGCGGCACGACGGCGCTGCCGGCCAGCGCGAGTTGCAGGATCGAGCGTCGCCGCAGGGGGGCGACGGAAGTGCGGTGCTCGGTCACGGGAGGCTCCTGTGTGCGGGTGAGGGTCAGGCGGGCGCTTCGACGACGATGGGCGAGCCGTCGCTGAAGCGGGAAAAACGGAACGGCGCCGGATCGACCAACGGCGGGGCCCCGGTCACGAGGTCGGCGGCGAGCCGCCCGGCCGCCGGGCCGATGCCGAAGCCGTGGCCGGAAAAGCCGGTCGCGACCACGAGGCCCGGCACGTCGTCGATGGGGCTGATCACCGGCACCGCGTCCGGCGTCACGTCAATCATCCCGGCCCATTGCTGGACGACCTGCATGCCCGCGAACACGGGGAACGCGGCCTTGAGCGCCGTCACCGCCCGGCTGTTGATGCCTGGCGCCGGGTCGGCGTCCAGCGTCCGCACCTGCTCGAACGGGCTTGGGGCGTCGAGCGCCCAGGTGCGGGGGGTGCGGGCCTCGGCCATGAAGCGCCCGTCCAGGCGGAGGCGCAGGCTGCGCCGGGTCGCCTTGGCGGCCGGCAGGAACTCGCGGAAGAAGCGCCACGTATCGGGCACCAGCGGCACCACGTTGGCCGAGCCGTTGGCAATGGTGTAGCCGCCATCCATGCGCTTGCGGTAGGCGAACTGGCTGGTCCAGGCCGAGACCTCGGGTCCGCCGGGGAGTGGTGCTGTGCGCAAAACGGAGGACCGCACCTTGAGCTGCGGCAGGCGCAGGCCGAGGCTGCCGCAGAACAGGCGGGACCACGCGCCGCCCGCCAGCACCACGCCGTCGCAGGCGATGCGCCCGTGCTCCGTCACCACGCCCGCGACCCGGCCGCCCGCCATGTCGAGGCCGCGCACGGCGCATTGGGTGAGGATGACCGCGCCGAGGCGCTGCGCCGCGCGGGCGATGGCGGGGCCGGCCTTTTGCGGCTCCGCCCGGCCGTCGTCGGGGGTGTACAGCCCGGACTTGTAGGTGCGTGCGGCGCCGGGCAGCAGGGCGGCCAGGTCCTCGCCTTCGACCAGGCGGGAACTCATCTGGTAGGGCTGGGCGCGTTCCAGCCAGGCCTCGTGGTGCGCCCGGTCGTCGTCGGTTTCGCCGACATACAGCACGCCGCATTCGCGGAAGCCGGTCTCCGCCTCGGCGGTGCGGTTCATCTCCTTCCATAGGCGCAGGCTCTCGATGATGAGCGGGATTTCCCGCTCGTCGCGCCCGGTCTTGCGCACCCAGCCCCAGTTGCGGCTCGACTGCTCGGCCACGAGCTGGCCCTTTTCGCACAGGGTCACGGCGACGCCGGCCTGGGCAAGCGCAAGTGCGGTGGAAATGCCGATGATGCCGCCGCCGATGACGACGATCCCGGTCCGCGCGGGCTGCCGGTCGTCGGCCTCGAACGGGTCAATCTCGGGTCCCAAGGGCGTACTCCTAATCGGCTTGCGTGGGTTGCAGGGTGGGAGCCGCCACCGGGGCGGCCAGGTCCAGGTCGTCGCGCACGCAGGCCTTCCAGTGGCCCGGGGCAACCTCGCGCAGAACCGGCGGCTGTTCGGCGCAGCGCGGCTGCGCGTAGGGGCAGCGGGTGCGGAAGGTGCAGCCGGAGGGGGGCGCCACCGGGCTCGGCACGTCGCCGGCGAGCAGGATGCGGCGGCGCCGGGCCGCCGGGTCGATGGCGGGAACGGCGGAGAACAGCGCCTCCGTGTAAGGGTGGCGCGGCCCGGTGAACAGGGCGGCCGTGTCCGCCAGCTCGACGATGCGGCCGAGGTACATCACCGCCACCCGGTCGGAGATGGTGCCGACCACGGCCAGGTCGTGCGCCACGAACAGCACGGTGAGGCCGAGCCGTTCGCGCAGGTCGAGCAGCAGGTTCACCACCTGCGCCTGCACCGACACGTCCAGCGCCGACACCGGCTCGTCCGCCACCAGCAGTTCCGGCCCGGCCATCAGCGCGCGGGCGATGCCGATGCGCTGCCGCTGGCCGCCGGAGAACTCGTGCGGGAAGCGGTCGGCGGCGGCGGGGAACAGGCCCACGAGGTCCAGCGCCTGTTCGACGCGCGCACGGCGCTGCCGGGGCGACAGGGCGGGTTCGTGGACCAGCAGCGGGGTGGACAGGATGCGTTCGACGCTCATGCGCGGGTTGAGCGAGCCGTAGGGGTCCTGGAACACCAGCTGCATGTGCCGGCGCACCGGGCGAAGCGCGCGGCGCGGCAGGTGGGTGATGTCCTGGCCGCGGAACTGGATCGTGCCCCGCGTCGGCTCCGTGAGGCGCATCAAGGTGCGGCCCACCGTGGTCTTGCCGGAGCCGGACTCGCCCACCAGTCCCAGCACCTCGCCGCGCCGGATGTCAAAGGAGACGCCGTCCAGGGCACGAAGCTGCTCGCGCGGGCCGAACAGGCCGCGGCGCGGCAGCGGATACCATTTGCTGAGGCCACGGACACGGACGAGCGCCTCGGCCCGGACGAGCGGCTCGGTCACGCCGCGACCTCCCGCCAGCGGGCGCAGCGCACCCGGTGATCGGGCGCTGCCCACTCCAACGCCGGGCGGGCGCGCAGGCAGGGGTCGGGCCGGGCGTGGCCGCAGCGCGGGTGGAAGGTGCAGCCCGCCGGGCGCTGCCGCGGGTCGGGCACGTTGCCGGGGATGGCGGCCAAACGCCGCCCGCGGTCCAACGCTGCGTCGAGCCGTGGCACGGAGCGCATCAGCCCGGTGGTGTACGGCATCGCCGGGCGGCCCAGCAGCGCCGCCACCGGCGCGTCCTCCACCACCTGGCCGGCATACATCACCACCACGCGGTCGGCGATCTCCGCCACCACGCCGAGGTTGTGGGTGATGAATATCACCGCCATGCCGGTCTCCCTTTGGAGCCGCCGCAGCAGGTCGAGGATCTGCGCCTGGATGGTCACGTCGAGCGCCGTGGTCGGCTCGTCCGCGATCAGGATGCGGGGGCGGCAGGCGAGCGCGATGGCGATCATCGCGCGCTGCCTCATGCCGCCGGACAGGTGGTGCGGAAAGGCGGAGGCGCGCCGCCCCGGCTCCGGGATGCCGACCTCCGCCAAGAGGTCCACCGCCCGCGCGGCAGCGGCGCGGGGAGACAGGCGTTCGTGGCGGATCAGCCCCTCGCTGATCTGGTCGCCCACCGTGTGCACGGGGTTGAGCGAGGCCATCGGCTCCTGGAAGATCATGCCCAGCGCCCGCCCGCGCAGGTCGGCCATCGCCCGCTCCGGCACGGCGAGCAGGTTCGTTTCCCGTCCGTCGGGGCCGCGCAGCAGCGCGCGCCCGGCGACGCTGCACGTCCGCGGGTCCAGCAGCCGCATCAGTGCCAACGCGGTGACGCTCTTGCCGGAACTCGACTCGCCCACGATGGCCAGCGTTTCGCCGGGGCGCAGGGAAAAGGAGACGTCCTCGATGGCCGGCACGCCGCCGAAGCGCACCGTCAGGCCCTCGACCCGGAGCAGGTCCCCCGTTTCGTTGAGCAGCGTCATGCCGAGCGGTCCCCTCGCGGGTCCAGCGCGTCGCGCAGCCCGTCGCCGATGAAGTTGAAGCTGGTGACGGCGAGGGTGATGACGGCGCCGGGCAACAGCGCCAGCCAGGGGGCGGACTCCAGGTACTCCTGCGCGTTGTTCAGCATGTTGCCCCAGCTCGCGACCGGCGGCTGGATGCCATAGCCGAGATAGCTGATGTAGGATTCCATCAGGATGGCGCGGGCGACGTTGAGGGTCGCCGCCACGATAATCGGCGCCATGATGTTGGGCAGCAGCTCCCGCAGCATGATGTAGCCGTCGCTGGCGCCGATGGCCTCGGCGGCCACGGCGAAGTCGCGCTCGCGCAGCGCGATGACCTGGCCCTGCACCACGCGCGCCACCTCCATCCACGCGGTCAGCGCGATGATGAGGGTGATGGTGGCGAGGCTCGGGCTGACGAGGGCGGCCAGGGTCAGCAAGAGGAAGATGGACGGGAAGCACAGCACGGCGTCCACCAGGCGCATCAGCGCCGTGCCAATCCAGCCGCGGTAGAACCCGGCGAGCAGGCCTATGAGGACGCCCACGGCCGTGCTGATGCCCATGGCGACGAAACCCACGGTGAGCGAGATGCGCCCGGCCATCAGCAGCCGCACCAGCAGGTCGCGCCCCAGCTGGTCGCTGCCCAGCCAGTGCGGCCCGGCAAGCGGCGCCTGGAAGCGATGGCGCAGGTCGATGGTGAGCGGGCCGTAGGGACTGAGCAGCGGCCCGACCGCGCAGGCGGCAATGAGCAGCACGACGACAGCCACCCCGGCGACCGCCAGCCGGTGCCGCAGGAAGCGCGAAGTCGCCCGGGTGGAGCGCGCGGGCGGGAAGGAGGCGGCCGGGATGTCGGCGACGGCGCCGCTCACGTGAGGCGTATCCGCGGGTCGGCGGCGACGTAGAGCAGGTCGGCGAGGAGGTTGCCGGCGAGAACCAGGATGGCCGAGAAGATCAGCAGGCCCATGACCACGGGATAATCCCGGTAGCCCAGGCTGTCGAGGAACAGCCGGCCCATGCCGGGCCAGGTGAACACGGTTTCCGTCACCAGCGCCCCGCTCAGCAAGGTCGGAAGCTGCAGCCCGGCCACCGTGATCATCGGCAGCAGCGCGTTGCGCAGGCTGTGGTGCACCAGCACCTGCATCCGGCGCAGGCCCTTGGCGCGGGCGGTGCGGACGTAGTCCTGGTTGACCACCTCCAGCATCGACGCCCGCATGTAGCGGCTCCAGGTCGCGACGGTGACGAGGGCCAGGACGATGCACGGCTCGATCAGGTGGCGCGCGTAGTCGAGCAGGGAGCCGTCGCCTGCCGTCGCGATGTTGCCGGCCGGCAGCCAGGCGAGGCGGACGGAGAACAGGTAGATCATTACCAGCCCGAACCAGAAGGTCGGGATCGACAGCGCGACCATGGCGCCGACCGTCGCGGCGTAGTCGGCCAGCGAGTAGCGCCGGACCGCTCCCAGCACGCCGACCCAAGTGCCGAGAATCACCGCGAGCAGGGTAGAGGAGGCCATCAGCTCCAGCGTCGCCCCAAGGTGCGAGCCGATCACCCACAGCACCGGCTGGCTGTCGCGGTAGGACCGGCCCCAGTCGCCGACGAGCAGGCGGCGCAGCCATTGCACGTATTGCGCGGGCAAAGGCTGGTCGAGGCCCATCTGGTGCGCGATCCGCTGCATCGCCTCCTGCGACATGCCGGGCATCAGCGCGAACTGCGCCAGCGGGCCGCCCGGCGCCAAGTGCAGCAAGGCGAAGCCGATCATCGAGACGAGCAGGAGCAGCAGCAGGCTTTGCCCGATCCGGTGCAGGACGAAGCGGGTCATGCCGGGTTATCCATGAAGCGTCATCGGCTCGCTCGGCGCGTTCCAGCGGTCGAAGCGGGCCAGGGCGAACGGTTCCAGCGGGAGATCGACCGGGATGTCCTGCGCCATGGCGGCGGCGATCTGGCCGGTGACGGGACCGAGGCAGAAGCCGTGGCCGGAAAAGCCCATGGCGATGACTAGGCCCGCCGGCTCGGCCACCGATTGCAGCACCGGCAGCGCGTCGGGCGTTTGGTCGATCAGCCCGGCCCAGATCTCGTCGATGGGCGTGTCCAGCACCGCCGGGACCGCGGCCCCAAAGAGGCGGATCGCGTCGGCGACCCCGCGCGTCGGCGGGCGCACCCGGGGCCGCGCCCCTTCCTTCATAGCGCCTTCCTCGATCTCGCCGGTCCATTCGGTGCTGCCGCCGGTGAAGCGGAACCGGCCCGTCACCTCCTGCCGCCCGGCGCAGTCGGCGTTGGCAACGCCGATCACCTGGTCGAGCACGGGCGCCGCCGGGGCGGTGCGGACCGCCGTGACCAGGCGCACCCGCAGCGGCACGGACAGGCCGAGCGGCTGCAGCAGCCGGTTGCCGAACACCCCGGCCGCCAGGATCACGCGCCCGGCCGGGATGTGCCCGGCGCCTGTCGTCACGCCGACGACGCGGCCGTTTACCGTGTCGATGGACAGCACGTCCTCGCCGAACCGCGTCTCGGCGCCGGCGCGGATGGCGGCGTCCACGAAGGCCTGCACCGTCGCCTGCGGATCGGCGTGCCCGTCTGTGGGGCAGTAGGACGCGCCAAGCACCGCGGGGGACACCGCCGGGGCAAGCTCCGCCACCTGCTTCGGGTCGAGCAGCGACAGGTCCAGGCCGGCCGCGCGCTGCTCCTCCACCATGGCGGCGAGGCTGGACAGCTCCTCCGGCGTGCGGGCGAGGCGGAGGTTGCCGCGCCGCCGGTAATGGGTCGGGCTGCCAAGCTGCTCGGCCAAGTGCTTCCAGATCGACACCGCCCGCCGGGCCAACGGCAGCTCGGCCGGGTGGCGCCCGGATTGCCGCACGCCGGCGAGCGTCCAGCCGGACGCCATGGCGGCGGGACCGTAGCGGTCGATCAGGACCACATGGAGGCCGGCCGTCGCAAGCTCATAGGCCGAGGCCGCGCCGCTGATCCCCGCGCCGACCACGACGACATCCGCCATACACCGCTTCTCCGTTTGCACCGATTGAAGCATTCAAGAACCATGCCGCTTCAGAACGACGGTTCCAGCCGGCAGTTGACCAGCAGCTCCGCGACGTTGGCGGTGCCGGGCAGCAGCAGGGCCATGGCGACGAGGGCTGCGATGTCGGAGGCCTGCGTCATGCCCTCCCGCGGGAAGGTGGTGACGCCCGCCGTCATGTCCGTCGCGACGAAGCCCGGACAGACCGCAGTAGCGCGCACGCCATCGTCCCAGGCTTCGCGGCGCACGGCGTGGGTGAGCGCCACGAGGGCGAACTTGCTCATGGCATAGCCGACGTTGGCGTTGGCCACACGCTTGCCCGACAGCGACGACACGTTGACGACCCGGCCATCACTCCCCTGCCGCAGCGCCGGCAGCAGCAAGCGGATCAGCCGCAGCGGCGCCTTGACGTTGACCAGCCACATCGCGTCAAGCGCATCCTCCCCCGCATCCGCGAGGGTGGCGCCGGGCAGCGACACCCCGGCGGCGTTGACCAGGCCGTGCAGCGCCCCGAACCGGGCGAGGGTCGCGTCCCGCCAGGCCCGCGCGCTGTCCAGGCTTTCGGCGTCGTAGCGGTGCACGAGCAGGCGGTCGGAGGGCGTGAGGCCCGACGCGCGGACGCCGGCGGACACGTGGAAGCCGTCGGCGAGCAAGCGCTCCACCACGGCCCGGCCGATGCCGCGGGCGGCGCCCGACACCATCACCACGCGGCCAGCCGGGTCAAGCATCAGGCGGCTTCAGGCGAAGTCCGAGGGCAGATCGTCATCCTCCGCCGCCAGCGCGCTTTCGTAGCCTTCCAGCCATTGGGCGTGCTCCTCCGTGCCCTTCGGGTACGGGTTCGACTTGGTTTCCCCTTGGTCGGCGGCGGCGCGCCGGCCCTCGGCTTTCGGGTCTGATCCGCTCATCGTCCTCTCCCGATGTGCCTGTCCCGAGCGTGATCCCGGTTCATCAGGGGATCAGCACGGTGCTGCCCGTCGTCTTGCGTGCTTCCAGCGCACGGTGCGCTTCGGCCGCGTCCTTCAGGGCGAAGGTCTGGTTGACCTTGATCTGCACGGCGCCCGACGCCACCACCCCTATCAGGTCCTGCGCCGACTGCTCCAGGTCAGCCCGTGACGCCGTGTACGTGGCCAGCGTCGGGCGGGTCAGGAACAGGCTGCCCTTCGCGGCAAGCACCGCAAGCTCGAACGGGGGCACCGGGCCGGAGGAGCTGCCGTAGCTGACCATCAGGCCGAGCGGCGCCAGGCAGTCCAGGCTGGCGGTGAAGGTGTCCTTGCCCACGCTGTCGTACACGACCGGCACCATCTTGCCGCCGGTGATGCCCTTGACCTCGGACGCCAGCTTGTCATGGCCGACGATCACGTGGGCCGCGCCGTGCTCCTTCGCCATGCGCGCCTTCTCAACCGTGGACACGACGCCGATCACGGTCGCGCCCAGGTGCTTCGCCCATTGGCACAGGATCAGCCCAACCCCGCCCGCCGCGGCGTGCACCAGGACCGTGTCGCCGTTCTTCACGGGGTAGGTGCGGCGCAGGAGGTACTGCGCCGTCATGCCTTGCAGCATCATGGCCGCCGCCGTCTGGTCGCTGATCCCGTCCGGCACCCGCACCACCCGGTCGGCGGAGATGACCCGGTCGGTGGAATACGCCCCAATCGGCCCGGTGGCGTAGGCGACGCGGTCGCCGACCGACAGGCTGGCCACGTCCGAACCGACCGCCTTGACGACGCCCGCCGCCTCCATTCCCAAGGTCGCCGGCAGCGACGGCGCCTTGTAAAGGCCGTTCCTGAAATAAACGTCGATGTAGTTCAGGCCGATCGCGGTGTGGTGGACGAGCACCTCGGCAGGACCCGGCTCAGGCGTCGGCACGTCGTCCCACTGCATTGCCTCCGGACCGCCATAGGCGTGGATGCGGATTGCATGCGCCATCGTTACGTCTCCTCCGTGCGCCGCGACCGACGGCGTATCATGCGGGTCGGGTTTCGAGTTGGATCAGATAACGCTTCGTGTCCAGGCCCTCCCCACCGGCGTAGCCGCCCAGGCCGTGGTCCGCGACCACCCGGTGGCACGGGATGACGATGGGGAGCGGGTTGCGCCGGCTGGCCGCCGCGACGGTGCGGGCAGTCCCGCCGGCCCTGTGCGCGACGGCGGAATACGTCCATGTTTGCCCCCATGGAATCGACGCCAGAGTCGCCCAAACCTTTTGCTGGTAAACGGAGCCGGCAGGCCGGATCGGCAGGTCGAACCCCTGCCGCACCCCATCAAGGTACTCATGCATCTGCTCGCGCGCCTGCAGCAGAAGCGGGGTTTCCTTCTGGTCGCGCCCCCAACCCCAGTCAACGGCCACGATGGCCCCGTCGTCCTCCGAGAACGTAAGGGCGCCGAACGGGGCATGGAGGGACAGTTGCGGCAATCAGGGCCTCGTCAGCGTGGCCGTCGTCTTCGCGGCGCGCTTCTGCCATGTTAGGCCCAGCGAAACGCTTTGTCATGCCGGGCGAGCGGCCCCGGTCATGCCGGGCGTGGGGGGATGAACGATTGACGCCCGATGCATTGGATGCCGTTCCACGTGAAACAGCAGCTTCGCTCCAGCAATTCGCCGCTTTGCTGCAGAAATGGACGAAGTCGATCAACCTGGTGTCCCAACGCGACCGCGACCACCTGTGGACGCGCCACATCGGGGACAGCCTGCGGTTCGTGCCCCTCATCCCCGCGGGCGTCCGGCGCGGCATGGACCTCGGCTCAGGGGCGGGGTTCCCCGGCCTCGTCGTGGCCTTGGCGTCGGGCATTCCCTTCGACCTCATCGAGGCCGATGGGCGCAAAGCCGCTTTCCTGATCGAGGCCCAGCGTGTAACCGGTGCCCCCGTCCAAGTGCATTGCACGCGCATCGAGGAGTTGTCGCTGCCCCGCGTCCCGCTGATCACCGCCCGCGCCTTGGCACCGCTCGCGACACTGCTGGCGCACGCCCACCGCCTGCTGGCCCCCGGCGGCACCGCCTTGTTCGCGAAGGGCGCGCGCGTCGAG
>CAXTUO010000001.1:19951-21854 GCA_964247175.1 uncultured Acetobacteraceae bacterium
GCGCGGGCCGGAGAGGAAATCGCCCAAGCGGAGAAGCACTGGCGCATGACCATCAAACGGTTCGACCATCCAACCGACGCCGGCTCGACGATCCTGGCCGTCACCGACATCGCCCATGCTTGAACGGCCCGCCGAAGCCGCCCCGCCGCCCGGCGCGGCCCAACCGACCCGAATCCTGGCAATCGCCAACCAGAAGGGCGGCGTCGGCAAGACCACGACGGCGATCAATCTCGCGACGGCGCTGGCAACCGCCGGGGAAAGCGTCCTGCTGGTCGATCTGGACCCCCAGGGCAACGCATCGACCGGGTTGGGCGTCGGCCAATCGCGGCGGGAACGCGGCACCTACACGGCGCTGCTCGGCGAGGACAGCGTCGCCGCCACGGCCATCGCCACCGATGTGCCCAACCTCAGCATCCTGCCGGCGGACGCCGAGCTGGCCGCCGCCGAGCTTGAACTGGCCGCCTTGGAGCAACGCGAGTACCGGCTGCGGAAGGCGCTCGCCGCCGCTTCGGGGCGCCACAGCTTCGTCCTGATCGACTGCCCGCCCTCCTTCGGCCTGCTCACGATCAACGGCCTGGTCGCGGCCGACGCGGTGCTGGTGCCGCTGCAATGCGAGTTCTTCGCCCTGGAAGGCATCAGCCAGCTCGTGCGCACCATCGAGCGCATCCAGCAGCACCTCAACCCCCGGCTCGCCCTGCAAGGCATCGTCCTGACAATGTTCGATAAACGCAACAACCTGTCGGAGCTTGTCGCCGCGGATGTGCGCGGCTACTTCGGCCCGCTGGTTTACCAGACGGTGATCCCCCGCAACGTGCGGGTGTCCGAAGCGCCCAGCCATGGCAAGCCGCTCATGCTCTACGACCTCCGCTCGCCCGGCGCGCAGGCGTATGTCCGCCTCGCCGTCGAGGTGCTGCGGCGGGAGCAGCGGGGCCAGTGACCGAGCGCGACGCCTCCCCCCGCCTCGGCCGCGGCCTCGCGGCGCTGTTCGGGGACGCATCGCCCGGCGCCGGCCCGGACACAGCACCACGCGCCGCCTTGCCGCTCGCTTCCCTGGAACCCGGGCCGTTCCAGCCGCGGGTCGCCATGGACCCGGGACGGCTGGAGGAGCTTGCCGCCTCCATCAAGCAGCAGGGCGTCCTGCAGCCGATCCTGGTGCGCCCGCACCCCGCGGCGCCGGGGCGCTACCAGATCATCGCCGGGGAGCGCCGGTGGCGGGCCGCCCAGGCCGCGGGGCTGAAGGAAGCCCCGGTCCTCGTCCGCAAGCTGTCCGACGCGGACGCCATGGCGGCGTCCCTGGTGGAGAACCTGCAGCGCCAGGACCTCGACCCCATCGAGGAAGCGCAAGGCTACAAGCGGCTGATGGGCGAGTTCGGCCTCACCCAGGACCAGTTGGGCGGCCTGGTCGGCAAGTCCCGGAGCCACGTCGCCAACACCATGCGCCTGCTGGGCCTGCCGAGCGGCGTGCAGGTGCACGTGCAATCCGGCGCGCTGTCCGCCGGGCACGCCCGCGCGCTGCTGGGCCACTCGGCGCCGGAAGCGGCGGCGCGCGCCGTGATGGCCCGCGGCCTCAACGTCCGGCAGACCGAGGCCTTGACCCAACGCAGCCTGCGCGCCCCGTCCCAGGCCGAGCCAGGTCCGCCGCGCGACCGGGAGATCGCAGCGCTGGAACGCGACCTCGCGGCCCGGCTCGGCCTCCATGTGCGGATCGAGTTCGACGGCGCCGGCGGCAGCGTCCGCATCCAGTACCGGACGCTGGACCAGCTCGACGGCATCCTGGCGCTGCTCCGGCGCGATTAGCCCCTGTCACCTTCGGCCGCCCCGCGCCGCCTCCCCTTGCCGCGCCAGGCTCAGCAGCATCCGCCGCACCAGCAGCCCGTCCAAGGCCCCGGTCTGCTTGCAGGCC
>CAXTUO010000002.1:0-20552 GCA_964247175.1 uncultured Acetobacteraceae bacterium
GCCGACCCGGCCCTGGATCTCGGCGTGCACCTGACGCTCACCAGCGAATGGAGCGTGTGCCGCTGGGCGCCGGTCTCCACCGTCAGCCGGGCATCGGGGCTGATCGACCCCGACGGCTACTTCTGGCGCGACATCCACAGCCTCCGGCGCCACCTCGTCCCGGAGGCGGCGGAAATCGAACTACGGGCGCAGATCGAGCGGGCGCTCGCGGCCGGCATGGCGCCGACCCACCTGGACGCGCACATGGCGGCGGCGATGCTGCCCGAGCTGCTGGAGGCGCACGTCCGGCTCGGCCGCGAGTATGGCCTGGTTCCCGTGCTGCCGCGTTCCATCGACTGGGCGCCCGACCCGGCGTCCTACCGCAGCGCGGTGGCCAGCCTCGACCGGGCGGGCGCGCCCGTGTTCGATCATTGCCGGGGCACGCTGGCCGTGGATCGCGAGCAGCTGGAGGCGGGATGGCGCAGGCTGGTGGCAGGGCTTGCGCCCGGCGTCACCCACCTGGCCCTGCACCCCACGGTTCCCGGCGAGTTCGAGAGCATGGCGCCAGACCACGCGGGCTGGCGCTACGCGGAGTACGACCTGCTCGCGAGCGGGCGGCTGCAGGCGCTGTGTGCGGCGGCCGGGGTCGCGGCCGTGGGCACCCGCGCCGTGCAAAGGCTCTGGCTTGCCATGTCCTCGCCTGAATAGGCCCTGGCCGCGGATGCCCGTCGGACCGCTCCGGGCATGGGATGGGCCGGGGGTGCGAAACCGTTTGGCGACGTTGGCGGCTTCTGCAGCCTGGAATAAGGAGGAACCCATCTTTCGGATGAGTCGAATGTCCTCCGCCCCAGGCACACCCACGCTCGACCAGCTCAACATACTCGTCCAGGTCGTCGAGACCGGCAGCTTCACCGGAGCAGCGCGCAAGATGAACCGCGCGCTTTCCGTGATCAGCTACACGGTGGGCAACCTCGAGGCGCAGCTCGGCATGACCCTCTTCGACCGCGCGGCGAGCCGGAGGCCGCAGTTGACGGAAGCCGGGCGGCTCGTGCTGGCCGAGGCGCGCTCCGTCGTCGCTGGCGTGGGCAACCTCCGCGCCAGGGTCGCCGGCATGCTCCAGGGACTGGAAGGCGAGCTCCACGTGGTGCTGGACTGCCTGCTTCCGCCGGAGCGCATCACCGACGCCCTCACCGCTTTCTCCGATGAGCACCCCTCGGTCGCGCTGCATTTGCATATGGAAACGCTGGGCGCGGTCGCGGGCATGGTGCTCGGCGGATCCGCGGTCATCGGGATCAGCGGACCGTTCACGGCCGGTTTCGACGAACTCCATCGCATAAGCGTCGGCAGCGTGCGGATGATCTCCGTCGCGGGCCGCAAGCACCCGCTTGCCAGCGTGCCGACAGGCGGCCACACGCCAGGCGCCCTCCGGGAACACGTCCAGCTCGTCGTTTACGACCGGTCGCCGCTCACCAAGGGAAGGGACTTCAGCGTCGTATCCAGCCGCACCTGGCGCCTCGCGGATCTCTCGGCGAAGCACATGCTGCTGCGGGCCGGCATCGG
This sequence comes from uncultured Acetobacteraceae bacterium, assembly GCA_964247175.1. Classification (GTDB taxonomy): domain Bacteria; phylum Pseudomonadota; class Alphaproteobacteria; order Acetobacterales; family Acetobacteraceae; genus CAHJXG01. Next base: position 1,540 of record CAXTUO010000002.1, read on the forward strand.
GTGGGGCGTGATGCCGCTGGCGATGGTCCAGGACGACCTCGCCGCGGAGGTGCTCGTCGAACTCGATGTGCCGGACCTCGCACCCTTCGACTACCCGGTTGACGCGATCTATCGGGCCGACACGCCGCCGGGGCCTGCCGCCAGGTGGCTTATCGAGCGGTTCCGTGGCCAGCCGCCCGGCTGACCGGCGGGTCCACGTCGTTCAATGGACCGCGGCGTCCGGCTTCTTGCTTCGAAGCCCGCAATGGCGCATCGAGCGCGTTTACGGGTTTTCCACCGGGCGGCAGATCGTCCGGGACGGCAGCGCCGCCATCGAGCATTCGGCGCGACGCTACATCGATCTGCTGTTCGAGGACCACTGAACGTCTCGGCCCGTCTCCGCCGCCCCGGTTGCGCCGCGCCGGCAAAGGCGGGCGGCGCGGAGGGTTCACGGTCCGCGACGCTTGTCAGGCGGCTTCGGACTTTTCGAACGGTAGCATCGAATGTTTCCCGCTATGGCCCATTGCCGTGCCGCGCCATTGTTGGCCTTGGGCGAAAGGGATGTCGCCGCTTGAAGGGTGCTGAATGGCCTGTCTCGTGTCCTTGCTGGTCGGCATTGCCGTGGGCGCGGCCTATGCGCTGCTTGGGGTCAAGTCGCCGGCACCCCCGGTCGTCGCCCTGTTCGGCTTGCTCGGCATCGTGGTCGGCGAGCAGGGCTTGCCCTGGGTGAAGGAGCGGGTCGCGGATCGGCACGCAACGGCGTCGTCAACCGTTGTCCCCGGACAGGACGGCGATCCGCGCTGAGGCACGGCACGGTTGGAGAACCCGAACGATGATCACGCTCTACACCTGGAAAACGCCCAACGGCCGCAAGCCGGCGATCATGCTGGAGGAGGCCGGCCTGGCGTACGCGGCGCGCGGCATCGACATCGCCGCCGACGAGCAGTTTGACCCGGCCTTCCTCGCACTGTCCCCCAACAACAAGATCCCTGTGATCGTCGATCACGACGCGGCCGGAGGCGAGCAGGCGCTGTTCGAGAGCGGCGCCATCCTGACCTACCTTGCCGCGAAGAGCGGGCGCCTGCTGCCCGGCGCCGGGCCGGCCCGTTGGGCGACGCTGGAATGGCTGCACTGGTCGATTGGCGGCCTCGGTCCCATGCTCGGGCAACTGAACTTCTTTGCCGTCCGCTCGAAGGAAAAGGCGCCGCTCGCCATCGAGCGCTTCACGAAGGAAGGCAAGCGCCTGCTCGGCGTGTTGGAGAAGCGGCTGGCCGGGACGCCCTACGTGGCGGGGGACGAGTACTCCATCGCCGACATCGTGTCCTACCCGTGGGTGCACGAGGCCCGCACGGCGATGGACGCCGTGCTCGGCGAAACCTTCGCGGCATCGCCGGCGACCCGGGACTGGCTTGCACGGCTCGGGGAACGCCCGGCGGTCGCCAAGGGCATGAGGGTGCTGGAGGAGTGATCCGCCGGGCGGACGACCTTACACTTTGGTTCCTGGCAGACAGTGCATTGGTGGTTTTGCCGCCTTGTGCGCCGCCTGTTGTTCCAGACGGCCCATGACTCGCCCTCATGCTCGACCGTGAGCAGGCGGGACGCGAAGCGAGGCCCAGCCCACGGCAAGCGTTGTGGACAGCCAAACCGTCAGGGTCTTGCACGCACCGGGTGGCGGCTATGACGCGGCTGCCAGGCCGCGAACGCGCCGGGCGCCACCCAAGCCGTCAAGCTTCCGCGTTGCCGCCGCGCCCTGCCGTGCTGCGCCCGGGGGGCGGTGCGGCTGGCTGACCTTGTGGCGCATGGGTTATCCGCAGGCCAAGGAAGCGACTCTTACGCTTGCCTCTCCGGCGGCCAAAGCTGGCAGACCGCAATTCATGCACGGGGGCCGGACAGCGGGCATTCGGCTTCGCTGGCCTCAACCATTCCAAAACAAAAGACAAGAATTTGGACAAAAAAATCCAATACGGTCATTGTATAGGGTCTGAAACAGTGCAATTAAGAAACGATATCACGATCCCGTAATTGTAAACCTATGGGTGAACTATGAGCACCATTGCGAAGCTTGTTTTTGACGACGAGTTCAATATTTTGAGCACCAGGGCATCAGGAGCAAGCATTGGCACATGGGATACTCAACTATGGTGGGGGCCAAACACTGTAATAAACAATGAGCTTCAGTATTATGTGGATGTCGCTGACAATGGGACAAATTTTTCAGGAGGTACTAATCCCTTTTCTGTATCTAACGGCGTAGTATCAATAAAAGCCACTCCGGCTAAGTCAGGATCATCAAACGGGCAGTCGTTCAATTCCGGCGTGATGACCACGGAGCACAGCTTCGCAAGAACTTACGGATATTTTGAAATGTCCGCGCAGATGCCGGCAGGTGCGGGTACTGCGCCTGCATTTTGGTTGCTCACCGCATCCCATCAATGGCCGCCGGAGCTCGATGTCGTTGAAGAAATCGGGCGGCAACCGACGGACATCGTCGGCACGGCTCATACCGGGTCGTCCAACAACGCTTATCCGTTTTACCTGACCACGCCCGACGTGACCGCTGGCTTCCATACGTATGGCGTGGACTGGCAGGCCGACAAGATCACCTGGTATTTCGACGGGAAGCCCTACGGCTCGGTCGCGACCCCGAGCGACATGCATTCACCGATGTATATGGTCGTGAACCTTGCAGTGGGCGGCGCGTGGCCGGGCAGCCCGCCCGATCCAAGCCAGCTCAATGCCGCGTACAAGATCGACTATGTCCGCGTTTGGGACCAATTCCCCGGCGCGGCGGCCCAGGCGCCGCAACCCGCCACCGATACGCTCACGCTCAGCATGGCCGAGGACTCATGGCAGGGCGATGCGCAGGCCGTCATCACCGTCGATGGCAAAGCTGTGGGCAACCCGGTGACCGTCACGGCTCTGCACGGCCTGGGACAGTCGCAGACCGTGACGCTCACCGGGCAATGGGGAGCGGGCGCGCATGCTATCGGCATCCAGTTCATCAATGACGCGTATGGCGGCACGCCCGCAACGGACCGCAATCTGTATGTGAACGGCGTCGCCTTTGACGGCCAGACCGCGGCCGGGCCGCCGACCACCCTGTATTCGAACGGCACTGCCTCCGTCGCGACCGCCGCAAGCCCGCTCGTGCTGCAGCTGTCCGAAGACGCATGGCAGGGCGACGCGCGGTTCACCGTGGCGGTTGACGGCAAAACGCTCGGGCCTGCCCAGTCCGTCACGGCGCTGCACGCCGGGGGGGGCGCGCAGAACTTCGCACCCATGACATCGCCGTGTCGTTCCTGAACGACGCTTATGGCGGCTCCGCCGCGACCGACCGCAACCTTTACGTCAATGCCATCACCGCCAACGGCGCCACCATTCCTGGAACCGCAGCGAGCCTCATGATCACCTCGACCCAGCATTTCTCGGTGGTCGTCGCGGCCCAGGGGTGACGCCAGGCACGAAGTTCGCTGCCAGTTACATTGTGTGTTCATGGCGGGCCGGGCCAACGCCCGCGCCCGCCATGCCACTGACCGCACCGGGGCGAAATGCGGGATGTTGCGGTGGCTGACCCCATGCGCTGCAACCTTCCGGCGGCGCGCCCAAGGTGGAAGCCTTGGAAAACATTGTCAGCTTCACCTGCGGTACGAAGCGCGACGGACACTCTTGCAAATTCTGGGCGCCCGAGATAGACATCTTACTGTCTAGAAATTACAAATTCCCTCGTGCTGTGAGTGTGGCTACATTGCGCAAACGAAAGGAAGACATGACTGCAAGACCCATAACCTTTTCGGGCAGTCTGCCGCTTCTGCTGCGCAGGAAAACAACGATTGTCTTGAGCGGTCTTATTACTGCGTGTCTTGCATTTGGTATTTCAAGAGTGCTTCCTCAGAAATATACGAGCGAAGGCACCCTGGTTGTTGAAAGCCGTGTGTCTGGCGACGATGCCGGTGCTCCTGCTGCCGCCAACGGCGTCTTGACGCAGGTCGACATGCTGCAGTCCTCGGGACTGATCCGTCATGTCAGCCGCGATCTCAAGCTTGCCGACGCGGCGGGCCTGATGCCGGGCCTGCGCTTGCCTGCTGCGATGAAGGACTCCCTCGCCACGTTCCGCGAGGCTGCCTCGAAGGCGTTCGAATCAATCGCCGGCGCGCCCCATCCCGAGGGCACCGAGGACAAGCTCGTCGATTACATCCAAAAACACCTTCGCGTTTCTGCCAAGGACAGCAGCAACGTGATCCTGGTCCAGTTCCAGGCTGGCGCGCCGGACACGGCCTCCACGGTGGTAAACGGGCTCATGGCGGGGTATCTGGCTGCCGTTGATGCCGCGCGAAATGATCGGATCGCCAGGGCTGACCAATGGATCGCGCAGCAGACTGCAAGTTACAAGGCCGAGATCCAGTCCGCCGAGCAGCGGGTCAAGCAATTCGTCCAGCAACACAGCTTGCCGGAAATCCAAGGGTCGTTGACGTCTGCCATTCAACTGAGCAGGAATCAAACTGAACTGTCGCTCGCCCGGGCGGAGTTGGCACGGCAGCAAGCCTCGTATGATACCGTCGCACGTGGCGGCGCCGCTGTCGCGGGGGCGCAAGAGGCGCTCGGGTCGAAGACGATCCAGGACCTGAAGGATCTCGAAGCGAAGACTGCGGAGCGGTTGAATTCGCTGGCTCCGGCGGACACGCGCCGCGCCCCGCTCCAGTCGGCGCTGGAAGGCACCCGTGCGCAGATCAAGGCCGAGCATGACCATGTCCTCGCGTCCATCGCGCGCGACCTCAAGATCGCGCGTGCGAAGGTCGATGCGCTTGAAGCGACCACGCGGAGCGACGCCACGATAGCGCAGGAAACTTCGGTGGAGGGTTCGACCCTGCGCCAGCTGACGGGCGACCTCGATGCGAAGCGGCAGCTGTTCGTTGAGTTCGTCAAGCGGGCCGGCCAGATGCAGATCGCGGCGGAGCAGGCGCCCTTGGCCCACATCTTGTACCAGGCGGTCCCCGCCCAGCTTCCGGTTTATTCCCCAGGCGCGTTGGCGCTTCTGCTTGGGTTGATGGCGGGGATGGTTGGCGCTGCCGGCACGATCCTGACGCGCAGCGCCCTCGGCACCAAGATCGACACCGCATCTGAGATGGCGGCTGCGACCGGGTTGCCCGTCGTGGGCTCCCTGCCCAACCTGAACAACCTGACAGGGCGAACGGCGCCGATTGTTGTCGAGACGCTTCGGGGGATATGGCTGGGGATCCGGGGGTCCACGGACGCGCGGCAAGGCGGTGGAACCACGGTCGTCATCACCTCAAGCGACGTGGGCGAAGGAAAGACCACGGTGGCGGCGGCGATGGCGTCCCGGATCGCATCGGATGGGTTTCGCGTGCTGCTGGTGGACGCAGACCTGCGTCGCCCCCGTCTTTCGACGAGCCTGCTTCTGCAGTCGGTGGAAAGCCCGCTTGAACCCATGTTGGCGGCCGTCCCCGCGTTTGCGAGCGTGATATCGTCGGACCGCGAGTCTGGCTTGCATTGCCTGTTTGCACGCGGAGGCACCGAAAACCCGATGAGGGTGCTGCTGTCCGAAGAGTTCAAGGCACTTCTGGCGGCCAGTCGGCAGGTTTATGACTTCGTCATACTCGATAGTCCGCCCGTGCTGCGCGTCGCCGACGCGTTGCTGCTCGCCAAGGTCAGCCAGCATGTCCTGTTCGTCGTTGAGGCCGGGCGCATGTCGGGCGAGTTGGTGGCCGAGGCGATCCACCGGTTCCCCGATGAGGACCGCGCCAAGATCTCCACTTTGCTCACGCAGGTCCGCCCAAGCAATCTGACGAAGGCGGACTATTATGGCGGCTACGCGCCTTTGAGGCTGACCTAATACGGCGGTGCTCCGCATGGCGTGAGCACGCCTACCTACGAGGCGCAGCAAACAGCTATGTCAAACGACGGCTGTGGCGGTCAGGGCCGGGTTGCCGGCGGATGGCCAGGGTATGGGCGCGTGGCCGAATGCGTATGCGCCGGTTGCGGCATGTGTGCGGCGATGCATGGCACAGAGTGTGGGTGTGAGTAGGTTTCTCCAGTTCTTTTCGCTGACGATGGCGACCCAGGGATGCCTGCTTGTCAACCAGCTCGTGTTGCTGCCGCTTGAATTGCGCGCTTGGGGAACCGACGCCGTCGCGAAATGGGTTGTTCTGATCGCCGTCGCCAACCTCGCGGGGATCACCGATCTCGGCCTCCGCAATGCGGGCCATTCCCAACTCTTGTCAAGCGTACGAACCGGGGACGCGGCCGCGTCGATCGCATTCAGGGAGATATGGGCGCTGGCGCGCGCCCTCATCATTGGGCTGACGGTTGTCTTCTTGGCATACCAGTTGTGGGCGGGCGCGGTGCCATCCGCTTTGTTGGGTGTCGTCACGATTTCGGTGGCACTCGATACCTTGACCCTGCTCAGAGGCGTTTGGTTTGATACCTTGGGCCATTTCAGCAAGGTCGAGGCCATGTACCTCGGCATGGTTGCCAGCCGGGTCGCGTTGTCCCTGATCGCCTTGGTCGCGTTCCGGGCGCCTCCGGTCGCCTTGGGCTGCATCATGCTCGTCACCTCGGTCGGAGCGATGGTGGCGCAAGCCCTTCTCCTGCGCGCTCCAACCTCGCTGTCTTTCCTGGCCGGCCAGTGCCGCGACCTGCGATGGCGATCCTTGGGCATGGTGTGGTCCGTGATATCGGAGCCGGCCGCCAACTGGGTCCGGATCAGCCTGCCGGTGGTGGTGTTCGCCACGTTCACGCCACCCGCATTCATCACCACCTATGTTGCGATCCGCGCGATATTTGCGTCCGCCCGGCAGGTGATCAGCCAGCTTGCGCGCTACACCTCGGTCCAATACGTGCAGCGCCTTGAAGAAGGCAGGGCGGTGGCTGACCGCATCGCCCTGCGGGCGATCTTCGCGTGCACGACCATCGGAGTCGCCGTGTCGAGCGCGATCATCGTTGATCAGGGCCGGCTGCTGCGGGTTTGGCTCGGCGCCAGCAACGTGCAAGCCGAAAGCCTCGTGACAGCGTCCTTCGTGATCGGAGCCATCGCCTTCGGCTATCAAGTGGCCGCTGGCATCTTGATCCGGTCCGGCGACGTGGTCACTGTTGCGAAGCGCCAATACATCTACCTGGGCCTATGTATGGCAGGTGCCCTGATCACCTACATCCTCGTCCGATCGGTGTCGATCTACCTCGCCTTGCTGGCGATACAGGAGCTCGTCATTGCCGGCCTGTTCGTCACGGCTCTCGGGGGGCATGTCCAGCGCGGGTCAACCGTGGCTTTTGCCGTCGCGTGCGGCGCCCTGAGCTTGCTGTCGGTCGCTGTCAACCTGGATCCCTCGGGCTTGTTCAGCGTGGTCTCATTCGGTGCGATATCAGGAAGCATCGCCGCGGCCATCCTCACCACCGGACTGGTGGCTGTCATATTCGTGTTGGCTGACTCAATGCCTGGGCGGAAGCGCCAAACCTCCAAACTGCAGGGTGCATAGCATGACGGGCGACGCCACGACCCTGCTTCCCCGCCGACAGCCCGTGGAAACCGGTTTTACGATACTTGCACTGTCGGCGATCTTTTTGCAGAAGATCGGTTTTCCTTTGGCTGGGAATTACATCGGACTCAATGCGATAATCCTGTGGGGCGTGCTCCTCTGGCTTTTTGTCCGAGGCGATCTCGTGATTGACCTATCACGGGCAATTTTGTTTATCACGTTGTTTCTGGTTGTCCTGCTTAGCTTGTTCATCATCCATGACGTAAAAAGCTTTCCAGCCTTGTTCATCTTTCTGGCCATGTATGCCACAATGCTTTTCAAGGTTGAGGTTGACCAGGCCACGTTGATGCGGTGCCTCGAAAAGTTTCAGATAAGCATGTGCATTGGTGCCATTATTGTTATTTTCCAGCAGCTTCTTCAGTATACAATCGGTAATAGTTACTGGCCTAACCTCGAGCGTGTGGTGCCGAGCTTTCTGTTGGTCGGAGATTATGTTTATATCCGGCCTTATGCGTGGCGGTCTCCGTACTTGGTGCCGAACGGCGTATTCTTCCTGGAGCCTTCCGTCGTTTCCGGGTTTACGGCGTTGGCTTTGGCAGCCGAGATCGTCTGGTTCAAGCGGCTTTGGAGGCTTGGCCTTTATGGGCTTTCCCTGGTGGTTGGCGCGGCGGGGAGCGGGGTGACGATCATTGCCATTTGCTCGGTCCCATTGTTCCTGAAGATGGATCGCCGGCTCCGGCTTTGGACGATTGGGGTGGGCCTCCCGATCTTCCTGGCCGCCCTGCTGTTCGGTGTGTTCACCCACTTCATCGAGCGCTCTTCAGAGTTCTCCAACCGGAATTCGAGCGCGTACGCCCGGATCACCGTCCCCTTCGAAGCCACGCTGAAATTGTCGGCCGATCCGGATTACCTGATGGCCGGCAACGGTCCCGGAACATCGCTGAAAGCAATCAACACGGTCACGTGGCCTCTCAACAAGATAACCTATGAGTATGGATTGGTGGCCGCGATCGTGTTCCACGTTTTCCTCGGCGTGGCGATCCTCGGGCATCCAGCCAGCCGGACTGTGGCGATGGTCATTCTTATCCCGCATGTGTTTTTCGGCGGCGGCTTCGTCACGCATACGAACATCATGATGCTGGTACTGTTTGGCTCCCTGTTGCAGCTTGCGCCGGAGAACCGCCGATCAAGCACGTTCTCCAGAGAACGCGCGCCTGCCGGGTTGCTTTTAACAAGCATGCGGCCGACAGCATCCTGAAACCGCTACGGTCAAAGCTTGCCGGAGACCCGGGGAATGGACCTTTCTTTGATTGTTTGCACGCGCGACCGCTGCCGGCAACTCTCGGGGTGCCTGCAATCCATCCGGGATATCGCTTCCGGCCGGCATTGGGAACTGATCGTCGTGGACAACGGCTCCACCGATGAAACGGCAGCCGTCGTCGCGAGCTTCACGGCTAAAGCACCGGTGCCGGTGCGTTATGTGTTCGAACCCCGGCCTGGGCTCGGCAACGCCCACAACGCCGGCATACGGGTGTCTCAAGGGGAAATCCTGGCGTTCACCGATGATGATTGCTACCCGGCGCCCGATTTCGTTGACCAGGTGTGTTCCTCATTCGGCAAGGATTGTTCGGTCGGCTACATCAGCGGGCGTATCATGCTTCATGACCGGGCAGATCATCCGATCACCGTCAACGAATCCTTGGCACCCCGCAGGTTCCCCGGAGGCACGTTCATCCAAACTGGGGACGTGCAAGGGGCGAACATGGCATTCCGTCGGGATGCGCTCCTCAGCATCGGGGGGTTCGACCCGTTATTCGGCCCCGGTTCCTGGTTCAACGCCGAAGACGTGGACGCCGCAGGCCGTGCGAGCGCGGTCGGCTGGAAAGGGCAATATCGTCCTGAAGTGGTGGTGTGGCATCACCATGGCCGTAAGGCCTTCGAGCATTCACGCATGGCGAAATCCTATGCCATGGGGCGTGGTGCGTATCACATGAAGCTCCTTTTGAGAGGCGGCGAGCTCCTGTGGTTCATCAGGAGCATCCTTGGACTGCGTCGCCGTTACAAGATAAGTCCTGGCACACTCCTTTGGGAGCAGATTGGTGCGTTGACGTATATGTATTCTATTCTGAAATGTGTTTTCTCCGGGAAGTTTCGAGACTCGGTTATGCGTACTTCACTAATTTCTGAAAAGGAGCGGAAGAACCTATTAAACAATAAGAAGCTGGTCCGAGCCGGCGACTGGGAGAGTTTCATGAGGCGCACCACGGTGCCGGAATATGACTTCGGGCGGCTGCCGGACCTGATTGGATGGGCCAATCTGCCGAGAGATCGTCGCCCAAGATTGATGACCCCCGTTGTCGGTCCGCTTCGGCGCTCGTTCAGCGGCATATCATGGTACCTGGCAAAAGCGGCGATATCGGAGTCCATCCTAGACGGGGCTTTCGCTTTAAGCGCGGGTGACAACAACAGGCCGAATGTGCGCCTTCAAGTCGCTGGAGCGCTTTGGAAAGCGCAGCATGTCCTACGAGGCAGGAAGCACCACGGCTTCAAGTACCATTCGACATTCAATGACGTGGTCTGGTCCCAGCACCTTTCGGCACTCGCCGATACGGTGGTCATCAATAACTCTCAAATTTTTGGTCGATATTTTATCCAGAATCATGAGCGTCTGAACGTGACTCCTTGTTTCTTCATTGATGGGACCTTGACAGAATACTTCTACAGTTACGGTGCTGTGGACGACGTCGCGGTATCAGGAATCGACATCGACGTCATTCAACAGGCGATCGAGCTGGAGCGCGAAGGCTACGCGTGCGCCAAGCGTATCATTGCAACAAGCCGTGCCACCGCGCGGAACCTCGTCGAGGTTTATGGCGTGCCGTCCGATCGCGTCGATGTTGTAATGCCTGGAGCCAACCTCGAGGACGAAGCGGTTCCGCCGCCATCGCCGCATCGCGGATGGGTGGGGAGTGAGTTCACCCTGGGTTTCGTCGGACTGTATCCGTTGCGAAAAGGACTCGACAAGCTTGCGGCGGCGGTGAAGATCCTGCGCAGCCGGAGCGTTCCGATCCGGCTGCGGGTGATAGGGCGTTGCCCCGACGAGATTGCCGCGATGGACGGCGTCGAGTACCTCGGCACCATCGACAAGGCCAAGGACACCGCCGCCTTCGTCAAGGCGATACAATCGGTTGACCTTGGCTGCCAACTGTCTCGAGCTGAGCTCACGGGCATCGCCATGATGGAATTTATGCGCGTCGGCGTGCCGATCCTGGCGACCAGCATTGGCGGGATGCTCGATGTGATCGAGGACGGGGGCGGCTTGCTCGTTCCGCCCGACATCGCCCCCGAGCAACTGGCCGAAGAGCTGCACTCCCTGATGTCAGACACCGCCCGCTACGACGAGCTGCGGCAGTCGGCGATCCGCCGTGCGGAATGGGCGAGCTGGCGCCGTACAGCCCGCGAGATGGATGCCGCGCTGGCTGGGATCAACTGACGCCGCTGTTTGTCGGCCTGCGGCCAGCGCTGGTCCGGCCGCGCGATCACCCGCGGCGGCGCGCTGCTTTGACCCGCGCTTGCGTAACGCCCGCCCTTGCTCGCTGTAGAGCCGCCGCTGTCCGGCCAGGTCATATCGGCGTTATGCCGGCCGTCTGTTGAGTTCGGGCGTGTGCATCCCACAGCCGCATCAACTCGGTGACGCCCGCGTCCAACGTGGACAAGGCAACATCATCGCGGGCCTCGATCGACAGGCCGGCAAGGAACGCGTCGAACACCGCAGCCAACCCTGACACAGCGATGTCGCCGCGGAGTTCGCCCGAGTCAACGGCGCGCTGCACGCAGGCGCGCAGCCCGTCCCGGTTGCGCTGGCGCTCTGCCGCGAGCGCCGCCTGCAGGTGCCGGTTCTCGGGCGAACCTGCGCTTGTGGACAGGACGACGAGGCAGCCGAGCGGGTGCGCCTGATCGGTTTGCATCCGCGCGGACCCGCGCAGCGTCCGCTCGACCGCCTCGCGCGGTGGCAGCGCGGGGTCGGACAACGGCGCCATGACCTGGCCGTGCGTCGCCAGGTAGCGGTCCACGACCGCACGGAACAGGGCCTCCTTCGACCCGAACGCGGCGTAGAAGCTGGCGGCCGAGATGCCGCCCATCGCGGCCTTGAGCTGGGCCAGCGAGGTTGCCTCGTAGCCGTGCTCCCAGAACAGCGCCATCGCCTGCTGCACCGCTTCACCCATGTCGAAGCCGCGCGGGCGGCCCGTTCGCGCCATGGCCCATCTCCATCCATCCGAAAATTTTTAGAGTAGTCGGTCCAGATTTCATTGACAACGCTTTGGCGCTGGGGACTTATGGACCAAGTATTCCATATGATTGAGGAGAAGGCAGATGAGCGCGAGCACGTCCACGCTGAACGGTGCCGGCGCTCCAGCGTCCAGCAGCCTTCCCGTCGCGGGGCTGCTCGCCCTGGCCATGACGGGGTTCATCGCCATCCTGACCGAAACGCTGCCCGCCGGGCTGCTGCCGCAGATCAGCGGCGGGCTGGGTGTTGCCAACGCGCTCGCCGGGCAGCTCGTCACCGCATACGCCGCCGGCTCGCTGGTCGCCGCGATCCCGCTGACGGCCGCCACCCAGGGGTGGCGCCGCCGTCCGGTGCTGCTCGCGGCGACCGTTGGGCTCCTCCTTTTCAACGCCGTCACCGCGATCTCCTCGAACTACCCGCTGACCTTGGCGGCCCGGTTCCTCGCGGGCGTTTCGGCCGGCCTCGCCTGGGGGATGATCGCCGGCTACGCCCGGCGGATGGTGACGGGACCGCTCCAGGGCCGGGCGTTGGCCTTGGCCATGGTCGGGACCCCCGTTGCCTTGTCGCTCGGCGTCCCCGCGGGCACCTTCGTCGGCGGCCTGCTCGGCTGGCGCTCCGCTTTCCTGATCATGTCCGCGCTGACGCTGGTGCTGATCGGCTGGGTGCTCTGGAAGGTGGAGGATCTTCCGGGCCTGGCGACAAGCCGGCAGTTGTCCGTCCGCGAGGTCTTCCTGACCCCCGGCGTCCGCCCGGTGCTGTCCGTGATCTTCGCGTGGATGCTCGCCCACAACATCCTTTACGCCTATGTCGCGCCGTTCGTGGCACGGGCCGGGCTGGGAAACCGCGTCGGCCTCGTGCTGCTGGTGTTCGGCGTTGCCGCCCTGGCCGGCATCTGGCTCACCGGGCTGCTGGTGGACCGCTGGCTCCGCGTGTCGGTCGTCACGAGCCTGGTCGTCTTCGCGCTGGCGTCGGTCGCGTTGATGGCCGGCGGCAGCCTGCCCCTTGTGGTCTATCCCGCCTTTGCTGTTTGGGGCCTGACCTTTGGCGGGGCTGCGACGCTGCTGCAGACGGCCTCGGCCGACGCGGCCGGCGACGGCACGGATGTGGCGCAGGCCATGGTCACGACGGCCTGGAACGCAGCGATTGCGGGCGGCGGCATCGTGGGCGGCCTGTTGCTGACAGGTTTCGGCGCGGGGTCATTCCCCCCGGCGATGCTGGCTGCCCTGCTCCTGGCCCTGGCAGCGGCCTGGCACGCGAAAGCCCACGGCTTCCCCGCCGGCCCGCGCGCGGCGCACCGCCCCGTCCCGACCCATACCACCCAGGAGACGACACGATGACATGGTTTCTGAAGCGCATGGCCTTGGCCCTCGTCCTTGCCACGGCGGCCGGTGCGGCTGCCGTGGCCCAGCCAGCGCCGGCGGAGGAGTTCCCGCTGCCCGCGGGCTTCACCGGCAGCTACCGCGACGTTGACGGGACCCGCCTGCACTACGTCGCCGGCGGCCAGGGCCCGGTCGTGCTGCTGGTGCATGGCTTCGGGCAGACTTGGTACGAGTGGCACCAGCTGATGCCGCTGCTGGCGCGCGACCACACTGTTGTCGTGCCCGACCTGCCCGGCCTCGGCCTGTCAGGCCCCCCGCGCTCGTATGCCGGGCAGGACGTGTCGGACACGCTCTACAAGTTCGTCCGAAGCGTCAGCGCCGGGGCCAAGTTCGATCTGGTCGCCCACGACATCGGCATCTGGAACACCTACCCGATGGCGGTGGCCCACCAGGCCGACATCGGCCGGGTCGTTTACATGGAGGCGCCGATCCCTGACGCGAGCATCTACAAATACCCGGCCTTCACGCCGGAAGGCGAGTCGCTGGTGTGGCACTTCAGCTTCTTCGCCGCGGGCGACCGCCTGGCCGAGACGCTGATCACCGGCAAGGAGCGGTTCTTCTTCGAGCACTTCATCAAGGTCCACGCCACGAACAAGGACGTGTTCACGCCGGAGCTTCTGGACCTGTATGCGCGCTCCTACGCCAAGCCGGAGAGCCTGAACGCAGCCTTCGAGTACTACCGGGCGCTGAACGAGACCGAGCGCCGCAACGCACCGCTGGCCGCCACCAAAATCACCGTGCCGGTGCTGGCCATCGGCGGAGGCGGCCATGGCGGCTTCGGCACGGCCGAGGCGGATCAGGTGAGGCAGTATGCCACGCAGGTGGAGGGCCTGTCGCTGCCCGGCTGCGGCCACTGGCTGCCGGAGGAGTGCGCCGGGCCGCTGAACCGGGCAGTGGTGGGCTTCCTGGGACGATAGGCACCGCGTGCTCCACCTGCAGCCGGCAGCTCGGGACGCGGCTGCCGATGCCTGCCTGCCGCCGTGATGCGGCAACGCCATCGCGCCCCGGCCATGCCTTGGGATCACGGGAGAACGCTCATGGAGTCTTTGGACCTCGTTTTCCGGCCTGCCCCGGTCCGGCAGCACCCGTTCGAGGCGGACACGTAGATGCCGCGGCGAGAGCCGAAACCGTGCCGGCGCGCGCGCATGGCCGCATCGGCGTTGTGCTGCTTCCTTTTGTCCCAGGGGGCGGCGGCCCAGCTCATCAACCAGCCGCCGCTCGACCTGGGCCAGACCAGCTTCCTCGACGGCGAGGGCGGGCCGGGCTTCGTGCTGGAAACCATCGGCCTGGGCAGCGTCGCCGGTTACGCGACCGACGGCGCGGGCCGGGCGGTGCCGGGCACCAACAAGCAGTGGAGCGCCAACGTCACGCTGCACCCGATCTACACGTCCACGCTGCCGCTGCTCGGCGGCAGTCCCGGGCTGGAGCTGCTGTTTCCGTTCTCGCTGGTCCACATGGACGCGCCGAACCATCCCGTGGCTAACCAGGGCGGGGCCGGCGACATCACCATCTCGCCCTACCTCCAATGGTCGAACGGCACGCTGTTCGGCAAGCCGTTCTCTTCGCGCCTCGCCCTGGCAGGCGTCGTGCCGGGCGGCAGCTACACAGCCGGGCACTCCATCAATGCCGGCTCGAACGTCTGGCAGGTCTCGCCCTACTATGCGCTGACGTGGCGGCCGCTGCAGGACTGGGAGGTGAGCGCCCGGCTGATCTTCGATTGGAGCAGCCGCAACACGCGCCCGCCGCCTGGCCTCGGTGCGGGCAGCGCGCAGCCCGGCAGCCAGGCCGCGCTGAACTATGCGGCCTCCTATGCCGTGTCGCCTCAGTTGCGGCTGGGCTTGTCGGGCTACGTCCTGCGCCAACTCAACGACACCCAGGCCGGCGGAAATCCGGTGTCCGTCTCCCGGCAGCAGGCGTTCGGCCTCGGCCCCGGGCTGCTGTGGACCGCCGGCCCGGCGAAGGTCATTGCCAACGTGTTCCGGGAGTTCGCCACGCGGAACCGGCCGGAAGGCTGCAACGCCGTGGCCCGGCTCCTCATCCAGTTCTGACCAGCCAACGCGCCAGCGCGGCGCGAACGCCTGAAGGAAGGCACGACCATGAACAGCAAGCCATTCGTCCTGCTGGCCGCCATCCCCGTCAAGCCGGGGTGCGAAGCGGAGTACTTGTCCCTTGCCGGCCCCGTGAACGCCGCGATGCGCCACGAGCCGGCCTTCGTGAACATCGTGCTGCACCGGGAA
The DNA here is from genome assembly GCA_964247175.1 of uncultured Acetobacteraceae bacterium. GTDB lineage: Bacteria > Pseudomonadota > Alphaproteobacteria > Acetobacterales > Acetobacteraceae > CAHJXG01. Next base: position 16,913 of record CAXTUO010000002.1, read on the forward strand.
GGAGGTTTTTTGTCATGAGCGATTCGAAGCAGAACCTGGCCGTCAACCACATCGGCATCAACGTGCCCGACCTCGATGCAGCCGTTGCATGGTATGCGTCCGTGCTCGGGTTCGAGGTGGTCCATCCCGTCGCCGAGGTGGTTGCCGGAAAGGGTGAGGCTGGGACGCGCTTCGCCCAGATGAACGGCCCCACGTTCCGCAAGGGGCGGGTTGCCTACCTCGCCACCGGCAACGGGGTCGGGTTCGAGATGTTCGAGTTCCTGGACCCCAAAACGGAGCCGTTCAGGGACGATTGGGAGTTCTGGCGCCCGGGCACCTGGCACGTCTGCATCACGACCCCCGATGTCGAAGGCTTGGCGGCATCCGTGGCCGCCCATGGCGGGCGCCACCGCACCGCCGTCTTGGAGGCCTCGCCCGGGTCCGGGTTCAGGATGACGTTCTGCCAGGACCCGTGGGGCAATCCCATCGAGCTGATGAGCGCCAGCTATGACCGCATCGCCCAAGCCTCGGCCTGACCGCCGCGCCGCCGGAGGATCACGTGAAGCTGTACATCCTATCTTGTGCCGTCGGCCTCCTTGTGGGTGTGATCTATGGCGTCCTCGACGTGAAATCCCCGGCCCCGCCGGTCGTGGCGTTGATCGGACTGCTGGGGATGCTGGGCGGCGAGCAGATCGGGCAACGGATCGCCGGTCGGCACTTGTCCATGCCGGTCACGAAGGAGGCCACCGTGCATGAGAGATCAACAACCGGAGCCAAGCCGCCGAACGGCGCCGCATGATCCGCCCGCGCCTGGGTTGCCGCACAGTTCCAGGGATCGCGCGGCGAGCAATCTGGAGGTTTGGGATGTCAGATCAGCATGGGCGGGACAAGGGCCCGAACAGCGGGCGCCGGAACTTCTTCCAACTGGTGGGCGCGGCAGGCGTCGCCGCCGGTGCAGGCGTATCCAGCGCCCAGGCGCAAACCGGGACGAGCCCGCATGTCGCAGCGCAGCCGACGCCGCTGCCCGGCCCGGATCAGAACACCTCCGACATCCTCGTCGAGACCCTGGTCGCCTGGGGTGCGACGCATGTGTTGGCATCGTGGGCGACGGCATCAACCCCGTTGTCGAAGCCTCGCGCAAACGTAAGGACCAGATTGCCTTCGTGGGCGTCCGGCACGAGGAGGCGGCCGCCTCCATGGCGGAGGGCATGGCCAAGCATTCAGGCCGGCTGGGCGTCTGCCTGGCCACGACAGGGCCTGGCGCCGTCCACCTGATGAACGGCCTGTACGACGCGGCCATGGACGGCGCGCCGGTGCTCGCCATCACCGGAACCACATGGCATGACCTTGAGGGCATGCGGTTCATGCAGGGCGTGAACACCGTGAAGCTCATGCAGGACGTGGCGCTGTTCAACGAGCAGGTGACTGGGCCCGACCACGCGCTGTTTGTCGCCAACCGCGCCTGCCGGGTGGCGCTTGGCCGGCGCGGCGTCGCCCACCTCGCGATGGCCAAGGACGTGCAAACGATGAAGCTGTCGGCTGACAAGCCGTCGGCCGAAAACCATGGTGGACGCACGTCCTCCTCCTGGCTGCCCCCCAGCGGCGCCCCGGGCATTGAGCAGCTTCGTGCCGCTGCCGACCTGCATCAACGCCGGGAAGCGGGTTGCCATCCTTGCCGGCCAGGGCTGCCTCGCGGCCCCGGCGGAGGTGGAGCGCCTGGCCGAAACCCTGGGCGCGCCCATCGCCAAGGCCTACCTGGCCAAGGCGTTGCTGCCCGATGACCATCCGCTGACGACGGGCGGCATCGGCCACCTCGGCACGGCGCCGTCATCCTGGACCATGCAGAACTGCGACACGGTGCTGATCCTTGGCTCAACCATGCCGTGGATCGACTTCTACCCGAAGCCGGGCCAGGCGCGCGGCGTCCAGGTCGATATCAACCCGGACCGCATCGGCCTGCGCTTTCCCGTGGAGGTCGGCCTGACAGGCGACATGAAGTCCACGCTGGACGCCCTGCAGCCCCTCCTGACGTTCAGTCGGCCGGCCCGGCACGACGTTTCCTTTCCGCCCAGGGCACGCAGCCGCCCAGGGCGGAGCTGGGTGCTGGCATGCAACGTGCTTGGCGACTCGCTCCGCCACACACGGAGTCCGCGAGGCACGAAAAGGAACCGTCCCAGGGCGAGATGACCCGCCTGGAGGCCGTGCCTGCCTCGCCATGCCGCAAAGGAGGCCGCGATGCCTGACCCGTTGTTCGACACCATCGAGGGCCGGCGCATGCTGGCAGCCGAGCGGGGCGAGGATTGGCGGCGCTGGGGGCCATACCTCAGCGAACGCCAATGGGGCACGGTGCGCGAGGACTACAGCCCCGGCGGCACCGCCTGGGAGGCTTTTCCGCACGACGTCGCCCGCAGCCGCGCCTACCGCTGGGGAGAGGACGGGCTGGCCGGGTTCGCCGACGACAAGCTGCTGTGGTGCCTCGGCCTCGCGCTGTGGAACGGCCGGGACCACATCCTGAAGGAGCGGCTGTTCGGCCTGACCAACGCCCAGGGCAACCACGGCGAGGACGTCAAGGAGCTTTATTACTTCCAGGACGGCACGCCGACCCATTCCTACATGCGGATGCTCTACAAATATCCGCAGGCCGCCTTCCCGTATGAGCGGCTGGTCGCGGAGAACCGCGCGCGGGGCACCGCCGACCGCGAGTTCGAGCTGGTCGATACCGGCATCTTCGCGGAGAACCGCTACTTCGATGTCGTCGTCGAGTACGCCAAGGCGTCTCCCGACGACATCCTGATGCTGGTCACGGCCACCAACCGCGGGCCGGATGCGGCGCCCCTGCACGTGCTGCCGCAGCTTTGGGCGCGCAACACCTGGTCGTGGGAACCGGGCGCGCCGCGTCCGCAAGTCCGGCTGGATGCGGGGGAAGGCGGGGGCCGGCGCGTGCTCGCCACCCACCCGGCGCTGGCGCGCACCCGCGTCTGCGAGGTGGACGGCGACGCCGCCTGGCTGTTCTGCGAGAACGAGACCAACGTCAACCGCCTGTATGGCGCGCAGCAGCCGGGACCGTTCAAGGACGGCATCAACGACCACGTGGTGGACGGGGTTTACGACGCGGTAAGCCCGCTGCGGCGCGGCACCAAGTGCGCCGCCCACCTGCTGCTGCACATCGCGCCCGGCGGCTCCGCCACCGTGCGCCTGCGCTTGCGCCCCGAAGCGGGCCCCGAAATGGGCGAGGACGCCTTTGCCTGGTTCGACGCGGTGATGGACAGCCGCCGCGCGGATTGCGACGCCTTCTACGCCGCCGTGCAGCGCGACATGCCGGACCCGGACGCCCGGCTGGTGCAGCGCCAGGCGCTGGCGGGCATGCTGTGGTCCAAGCAGTTCTACATGCTGGACGTGCACCGCTGGCTGGACGGCGACGCGGCGCAGCCCGCCCCGCCGCCCGGCCGCGTCCAGGGCCGCAACGCCGATTGGCGCCACCTCGACAACTTCGACATCATCTCGATGCCGGACAGCTGGGAGTACCCGTGGTATGCCGCCTGGGACCTCGCGTTCCATTGCGTCACCTTCGCGCTGATCGACCCGGTGTTCGCCAAGTCCCAGCTGCTGCTGCTGACCCGCGAGCGCTACATGCACCCGAACGGCCAGATTCCGGCCTATG
>CAXTUO010000003.1:0-19375 GCA_964247175.1 uncultured Acetobacteraceae bacterium
GGTGCGGATCGCAAAGCTCGCGCGCCTGCCGCGCAGCGTGGGCGAGGCCATCGATCACGGCATCTACCTCGTGTCCGACGACCGGCTGCGCAAGGCGATCTTCCGCGGCTTGTCGGTGGAGGAGAACGTGCTGGCCGGCTCGCTCGCGCAGGTCAGCCGGGGCGGCTTCGTGCGGAGCGGGCCGGCCTCCGCCCTGGTGCGCGACATCGTGGCGCGGCTGCGGGTGAAGTGCAGCGGGCCGCGCCAGGACGTGCTGCAACTGTCCGGCGGCAACCAGCAGAAGGTGGTGTTCGGCCGCTGGATCGCGCGCATCGGCCGCATGGACACGCCCCCGGTGCTGCTGCTCGACAACCCGACGGAGGGCGTCGATGTCGGCGCCAAGGCCGAGCTTTACGCGCTGGTCCGCGGCCTCGCGCAGGGAGGGGCCGCGGTGCTGATCGCCTCGGCCGAGTTCCCGGAGCTGATCGCGCTGTGCGACCGCGTGTACTGCATCGCAGGCCACCGCTTCGCGTCCTGCCTGACCCGGGCCGAGCTTTCGGAAAGCCGGCTCCTCCTTGAGGTGAACTAGTATATGTCCGCCACCACGACCCCCGCCGCGCCCGCGCGCCGCCGTATCGAGTGGGGCCAGCTTGCCGCCCGCTACGGCACGCTGGGCGCCGCATTGCTCATCTTCGCGGTGTTCGCGCTGGCGAGCGACCAGTTCACCTCGGCCAACAACATCAGCAACATCCTGGTGCAGATTTCCGTGCTGACCGTGATCTCCTCCGGGCTGACCGTCGCCGTGGCGAGCGGCGAGTTCGACCTTTCGGTGGGGCAGGTGGCGGGGCTCTCCGCCGTGCTGGTGGCCGGGCTGATGGTCTGGTCGGGGCTGCCCATCGCGCCGGCCATCGTGCTGTCGGTGCTGGCGGGCGTCGCCATCGGCGTCGTGAACGGGCTGCTGGTGACCCGGCTGCGCATCCCGTCGCTGATCGCGACGCTCGCCATGGGACCCATCGCGCTGGGCGCGAACTACGCCTATGACGGGGGCGACTCGATCTACGCGAGCTTCCCGAAAGCCTTTTACTTCATCGCCACCGGACGCATCGGGGACGTGGTGCCGGTGCCCGTCGTGATCGCCGCCGTCGTGGTCGCCGCCTTCTACGTGCTGGTGAACCGGACGCGCCTGGGCCGCGCCGTGGTGGCGACCGGGGCGAACCTGCAGGCGGCCCGGCTTTCGGGCATCAACGTGGACCGCTGCCGCCTGGTGGCGCTCACCCTATCCGCGCTCGGCGCCGCGATGGGCGGCGTCATGCTGACGGCGCGGCTGGGCACCGGGCAGCCCGGCGCCGGCGAACCCTATTTGCTCGACAGCCTGACCGCGGTGTTCCTCGGCATGACCACGTTCAAGCCGGGGCGCGCGACGGTGCAGGGCACGCTGGTGGGCGTCATCATCATCGGCATGCTCGACAACGGGCTCAACCTGCTCGGCGCGCCCTTCTACCTGCAGAACGTGGTGCGCGGGGTGGTGATGATCGCCGCCGTGAGCCTCGCGGTGCTGCGCGGGGAAATCCGGTTCTTTTAGGGAGGAAGAGAAATGGCATCAGGGAACGGCCGCACGGCCCTCGTCACCGGCGCGAGCCGCGGCATCGGCCGGGCCGTCGCGCTTGGCCTGGCGCGCGACGGCTTCGACGTGGTGGTGAACGACATCGCGCGGCAGGAAGCCGAGCTGACGGCGGTGGCCGTGGAGATCGGAATCCTGGGGCGGCGCGGCATCGCGCTGCTGGCCGACGTGAGCGACCGTGCGGCGGTCCGCGCCATGGTGGATGCGGCCCTGGCGCAGGCGGGCCAGATCGACGCCGTGGTGAACAATGCCGGCATCCTGATCCCAGGCTCGGTCGAGGCCTTGGAGGAAGACCAGTGGGACGCGGTGATGGACGTGAACGCCAAGGGCACGTTCCTGGTGACGCAGGCGCTGCTGCCGCACATGCGCAAGCGCGGCTACGGGCGCATCGTCAACATCGCCTCCATCGGCGGCAAGCACGGGGCGCCGGAGCAGGCGCACTACTCGGCCAGCAAGGCCGCCATCATGGGGTTCACCCGCGTTTTAGCCCAGGAGGTCGGGCCGTTCGGCATCACCGCCAACTGCGTCTGCCCCGGCATCATCGTCACCGAGATGGGCCGCACCAACCTGTCGGAGCAGGCCAACATCGACAAATGGGTGGGCATCACCGCGCTGCGCCGGCTGGGTCAGCCGGAGGACGTGGCGGGGCCGGCCTGCTTCCTCGCGTCCGACGCCTCGGCCTTCGTGACCGGGCAATCCCTGAACGTATGCGGCGGCATCGTGCTGAGCTGATGCCTGCCGCCGGCTGCTGCTGAGGATCGCGCCCATGTACCTGGAAAAGCTGCGCCTCGATGGCCGCGTCGCCGTTGTCACCGGCGGAGGCGGCGGCATCGGCCTGGCCTGCGCCACGGCGCTGGCGGAGGCCGGGGCTTCCGTGGTGGTGGCCGACCTCGACCCGGCCTTGGCCGAAAGCGGGGCGCAGGTGGTCGCTGCGGCCGGCGGCACGGCCGAGGGTGTCGAGATCGACGTGACCGACACCCCCACGGTTGACCGCGCCGCCACCGACATCCTGGGACGGCATGGGAGGATCGACATCCTCGTCTGCAACGCCGGGGTCGTCGTGTCCGAGGTGAAGGCCGAGGACATGGAGGACGCGCTGTGGCTGCGGCACATCGACGTGAACCTGAACGGCGTGTTCCGGTGCTGCCGCGCGTTCGGGCGCATCATGCTGGACCAGGGCCGGGGCGCGGTCGTCAACATCGGGTCGATGGCGGGGTCGGTCGTCGTGCGGCCGCAGGAACAGGCGGCCTACAACGCGTCCAAGGCGGGCGTGCACCACCTGACGCGGTCGCTCGCCGCCGAGTGGGCCGGCCGCAACGTGCGGGTCAACTGCGTCGCCCCCACCTATATCGAGACGCCGTTGACGCGGTTCGGCATGAACAACCCGAAGCTGTACGAGCCGTGGCTTGCCAACACGCCGATGCGCCGGGTCGGCCAGCCGCATGAGATCGCGTCGGTCGTCCACTTCCTGGCTTCCGACGCCGCAAGCCTGATGACGGGCAGCATCGTTTACGCGGATGCCGGCTATACGGTTTGGTGAGCGCGGCGTGCTGGAAACGGGACGGCCGGGCGCCGCCCCCTCACCAGCATGGCGGCCGTCACCAGCCCGCTGGGACAACGGTTCAGGCAGGTCCCGGGCCTGGCGACGATCACCTGCACCGCCACCAGCGATGCCGGGATGGACGCGCCAACGCCGGTGGAAGGGCCTGGTCCACCATGCCATCGGATCACGCGGGCGGCAGCTTGCAGCCTCCTTCCGATAGCGGGCGGAACGCTTGGCCGGCCGGGATGGTGTTGGCCACGGCGTATAGGTCCCATGGCCCGGTGCTCGCGTTTGGCGGCTTCACTTGGAACAGGTAGGCCGGATGGATCTTGCGGCCATCCGCCCGCACGGTGCCGGGGCCGAAGCAGTCGTCGTCGGTCGGCCGGCGCTTCATGGCGGCCATGGTCGCCGCCCCGGACCTTTTCGCCTCCGCCGCTCCCATGTCCGCGGCAACCTTCAGGTAGTGCAGCGTGGCGGCATAGGCGGCGGCGTGGGAGGTGCTGGGCCAGTTGGCCGCCGTCGCGTCGCGCACCCGGGCGGCGAAGGCGCGGGTGCGCGGGTTCAGGTCCCAGTAGAAGTTCTCCGTCAGCGCCAGCCCTTGCGCGTCCGCGATGCCGATGGCGTGGATGTCCGTGACGTAGCCAGACATGGCCACCAGCCGCTGTCCCGGGCGCGGCAGGCCGAACTCCCGCGCCTGCTTCACGCAGTTGGCCAGGTCGGCCCCGGTGTTGGCGAAGGCGACCGCGTCCGCGCCGCTGGCGGCGGCCCGCAGCAGCAGGGCGGAGAAGTCCGTGGTGGTGGGAAACGGATACCGTGCCGAGCCGACGACTGTTCCGCCCGCCGCCTTGATTACGGCCGCCGCGTCGTCCTCGATGGCCTGGCCGAACGCGTAGTCCGCGGTGATGAAGAACCACCTCATGCCGCCGCCCTGCAGCACGGCCCCGGCCGTGCCGTGCGCGCGGCACCAGGTATCCACGGTCCAGGCCGACGTATTCGGGTTGCATGCGCTGCCCGTGAGGGCCGATGTCGCGGCGCCCGTGTTCAGGTGCAGGCGGTCCTTGTCCCGCACCAGGCCGGACACCGCCAAGGCGAGCGCCGAGTTGTTGACGTCCAGGATGGCATCCACCCCGTTCCGGTCCAGCCATTCCCGGGCGATGCCGAGGCCCACATCGACCTTCTCTTGATGGTCGGCCACCAGCAGTTCCACGTCCATGCCGCCCCGGGCTTCGGCGATGGCCTGCCGCGCGCAGGCCACGGCGCTGAGCCCGCCGGTGTCGCGGTTGCTGCCGGACAAATCCGTGAGCAGGCCGAGGCGGATGCGGGCGGGCTGCGCGCGCGCCGGCGGCACAACCGCCGCAACCGTGGCGGCGCGGAGGGCGGTCACGAAGCAGCGCCGCGTGGTGCCGGTCATGCGTGTCCCTCCGGTCATTGTTCCGGCCAGGTCCGGCCGGGATCGGATTGGTAGGCTGCGCCGCTCTCGAGCAGGGTCGCGATCTCCTCCGGCGTCAGGCCGGCCTGGGCCAGGACCTCCTGCGTGTGGTGGCCGACCGGCGGCGCCGGCGCACCCGGCGTGCCCGTGGCGCCGTCATACGCCACCGTGGGCCGCAACTGCCAGACAGGCCCTTCGGTCGGATGCACGGCAGGCCCGACCAGGCCGACGGCCTGCAGGTGCGGGTCGTCCATCAGCGACTCAAGCGTGTGGCACGGCATGGCGGGCACGTCGGCCTCGTCCAGCAGGCGCAGCCATTCGGCCGTCGTGCGCGTTTGCACGATGGCGGCCCGCACGGCGTACCAGTCCCCGACATGCTGCAGCCGGCTCGCCACCGTGCGGAAGCGCGGGTCGTCGATCAGCTCAGGACGGCGGGCGGCGCGCAGGAACGCGGCAACCTGCGCGTCCGTGTTCGCGCTCAGGCTCAGCCAGCCGTCGGCGGTCCGCACCGGGCCGTTGTTGCGGTCCAGTTGCCGTGCGTCGCCGGCCGCGGCCAAGGGCGGGTCGAAGCTGCGGCCGCCCATGTGCTCGGCCAGCACGAAGGCGGCCATGGTCTCATGCATCGGGACCTCGATGGCGGCGCCTGTCTCGGTGCGCTGTTGTTCGACCAGGGCCGCCAGGATGGCGCCGGCCGCGATCTCCCCGGTCACGTGGTCGCACAGCAGCAGCGGCACGTAGGCCGGGGCGCCGTCCTTGCGCTCGAACAGGCCAGCAACGCCGGACGCGCCCTGGATGACGCTGTCATAGGCCGGCTTGCCGCGGTACGGTCCGCCGGCGCCGAACCCGGTGATGAGGCAATGCACCAGGCCGGGCTGCTCCGCCCGCATCGCGGCGGCGTCCAGGCCCAGCCGGGCCAGCGCGTCCGGCCGCATGTTGGACACGAGCACGTCGCAGCCGCGCGCAATGCGGCGCAGCGCGTCCAGCCCGGCGGCGGCCTTGAGGTCGAGGCAGGCGGCGCGCTTGTTGCGGTTCAGGTGCAGAAAGGCGCCCCCGTGCTGCCCGGTCGGCGACGGCCCGCCCAAGCGGCGCAGCATGTCCCCCTCGCGGGTCTCGACCTTGATGACCTCCGCGCCGTAGTCGGCGAGGCGCAGCGTGCAGGCCGGGCCGACCACCACGCTGGTCAAGTCGAGCACCCGGATGCCTGCCAGGGGCTTATTGCTCATGTGATGACGGCTTCCAGGGCCGGGCGCCCGGCTTCGTCTTCCGCCCATAGCCGCCAAGCGTCGCCGCCGGGTTCGGGCCGGGCATGGAGGGAGTTGGCCCGGCCGCAGAACAGCGGGCGGATGTTGCGCGTGGTGACGCCCGCCGGCTCCCGCCCGGCCTGTTCGCGGAACAGCTCCGTCAGCAGCAGCGCGGCGAGGTTGCCGTTGACGACCAGCGCCGGGTAGCCCTCCACCCCCGTGGCGTAGGGGTGGTCGTAGTGGATGCGGTGCGTGTTGAACGTCAGCGCGCAGTAGCGGAACAGCATGGCGGCGTCGGCGACGAAGGGACGGCCGCCGGGCGTGCCCCCCGGCTTCCCCGGCGGCTCGTCCCGCCATGGCTGTGTGGCTTCACGCAGGATGAAGTCCTGCTGCTCCACCACGACGGGGCCAGGACCGCCGTCGCAGCGTATGTCGCGCTGCACCGTCGCCACGAGCAGACGGCCCGTCCGCCCGGTCTTGGGAACCGCTGACACGAGGCGGCTCGTGCGCTCGGCGGGGGCGCCGATCCGGATGTCGCCCCTGAACCCGATGCGGCGCCCGCCGAACATCAGCCGGGGCAGGTCGGTCGGCGGCAAGGGCACCCCGATCCCGGCATACCCGTCCGGGCGCAGGTTCGATGGGCGCACGGCGGGCGCGAACATGGCGCCGTGCCACCCACGCGGCAGCAAGTCCCCGTTGCGCAGGCTGCCGGGATCGCGGTCCAGCAGGGCGAGCACCTGGCGTGCCCGCGACAGGCTGAACACGTCCTGCTCGACGACCGGCTCCCCGCCCGGCGCGGGATCGCTGCTCGCACCCGGTTCGTGCATGGGGCGGTTCTTCCTCCGTGTTGCCGCCCAGCTTGGCAGTGGGACGGGGTGGGGGCAACCGGGCCGGTGCCGGCTTGAAACCCCGGCCGGGAGGTGGTCCGCTCCGGGCCGCGGAAGGGGAGGCGGACATGGCCGATGCGGACACGATGCCGGTGATCGTCGGCGTCGGCGAGGTGAAGGATCGACCGGCCGACCCCGCCGAAGGGCTGGAACCGGCCGCCCTGGCCGAAGCGGCGCTGCGCCGCGCGGAAGCGGACGCAGGCGCGCGGCTGCTGCACCGGCTGGACAGCCTGGACGTGGTCGGCGTCGTGTCGTGGCCCTACGATGACCTGCCGGCCCAGCTCAGCCGCGCAATGGGGGCGCATCCGGCACGGTCGCGCCATGGGCCGATCGGCGGTCACGCCCCCGTGCAGTTCCTGCACGAGGCCGCGCAGCGGATCGCCCGCGGCGAGGGCGCGGTGGCCGCCGTGTGCGGGGCCGAAAGCAGCCACACGGCGGCCCACGCGGCACGGCGCGGCCTGACGCTGGGATGGACGCCGCCCGCCGCGTCCCAGCCTGGACGGAGCGGCGCTTGGCTGCCGGCGCGCAACCGCAGCTACCTCCACCCGCTGGCGCTTCGCCACGGCATCACGGAACCGGTCACCGTGTATCCGCTCTACGAGGGCGCCACCGCGGCCGCATGGGGCCAAACGCCCGCCCAGGCCACGGCCGAGTCGGCAGCGATGTGGGCGCAGCTTTCCGAAACGGCCGCGCGCAATCCCAATGCGTGGCTGCAGGAGGGCCGCCGGGCGGAGGAAATCGCGTCGGTGTCGCCGGGCAACCGCATGGTCGCCTGGCCGTATCCCAAGCTGATGGTCGCGAACCCCGCGGTGAACCAGGGTGCCGCCGTGCTGCTGACCAGCCTGGCCGTGGCACGCGCCGCGGGCATTCCCGAGCAGCGGTTGATCCACGTCCACGGCGGGGCTGCCGCGGCCGAGCCGATGGACTGGATGGCGCGCGACGGCTTTGCGCACGCGGCCGGGCTGGAAGCCGTGCTGGACGCCGTGGCGGGCGAAAACCCGGCGGGGTTCGGCATGCTGGAACTATATAGCTGCTTTCCGGTGGTGCCGAAGATGGCGCGGCGTCGCCTCGGCCTGCCGCCCGGCACGCCCGTGAGCGCCGCCGGCGGGCTGACCTTCCATGGCGCGCCGCTCAACAACACCATGACCCACGGTGCCGCCGCCTGCGTGCGTGCCTTGCGGAACGCCGACACGCTTGCGCTGCTGTATGGCCAGGGAGGATACCTAACCTGGCACCACGCGCTGGTGCTCGGCCGCGAGCCGGCGCCCCCGGCCACCGTGCTGCGCCCGTTCGACCGGCAGGTGGAGGCGGATCAGCGTCGCGGTCCGGCGCCTCCGGTGGTCGAGGACGCCGCCGGTGCCAGCACCCTGGAAGCGTTCACGGTGCCGTTCCGCCCGGACGGCGCCCCGGACTTCGGCGCCGTGGTGCTGCGGCTGCCCGGCGGGGCGCGCACGCTGGCGCGCGTGCCGGCCGGGGATGCCGGCACGCTGGCCCGGCTCATGTCGCCCGATCAAAGCCCGATCGGGATGGACGGTATCGTGTCCCCCGCGCAAGACGGGCTGCTGGAGTGGCGCGCGTAGGCCCGCCAGTGCTCGAAGCTCGAGCCTCCATGTTCAATCGGCATCACTGGAGATGGGGATGGTTGAGAGCCACCAACCGTCACCGGCGACGACACAGGCGATGATGCCGGTCCGGCTCGCGAACTTGGCCGGGTAGCGTCGCGTCCAGCCGGCCGTGCGCGTGATCAGCAGGAAGGCGCCGGACCAGTCGGCGCCGGTGAGCGGGACCAGGAGGCGCCCGTTCCCGGCCGCGAGGGCGTCGAGCCACGCGGGCGAAAGGTGCGACACGCCGGCGTTGACGACGATCGTGCTCCGCTCCTCCCCCCAGGGCGGGCTGCGCATGCGCTTCTCCGCGGCGAAGCTGCATTGGGTGGCGTCGGCCTCGCAACCGGTGACGCTCCGCATCCGCGTGGACGGGAGCGAGACGCGCCCGCTGCCCATCGAACGTCCGACGCTTTACACGCTCCTGGACGGTGATCGCTATGGCAAGCATCTGGTCGAGGCCAAGGCCGATTAGCCGGGCCTGTCGCTGTTCAGCGCGACGTTCGGCTGATGTGATGGGACAACCGGTTGACGCGCGACATGGCCTGGACAGCTTGTTAGCATCCAAGCTCAAGAACGCAGCGCCGCCGGAGACCGCGATCCATGCCGAACCCTGTCCAATCGGCTGTTCGCGCCGTCGCCGAAGGTGCGGTCGAGCGCATCGCGGCCTGGAACCGGAAGCGGCTGCCCAAGACCGGCAGCCCCTACCTGGTCGGCATCCACCAACCGATGCGGTCGGAGCTGACGCTGCAGGACCTTGCCGTGACCGGGACGATCCCGGCGGCGCTCAACGGCCGGTATCTCAAGATGGGCGCGAACCCTGTCGATCCCGACCCCGCGGGCCACCATTGGTTCCTCGGTGACGGCATGGTGCACGGCATCGCCATCCGGGACGGACGGGCGCTGTGGTATCGCAACCGCTGGGTCCGCTCGCGCTTGGCCGCCGCGGCGCTCGGCCGTGCCGCGGCGCCCGGGCCGCGCAGGGGACGCAACGACACCGTGAACACCAACGTGGCGGACATCGGCGGCCGCGCCTTCGCCCTGGTGGAAGCCGGCAGCTTCCCCGTCGAGCTTTCCGACACCCTGGAGGAGCAATGCTACAACCCGTTCGACGGCACGCTGCACGGTTCCTTCTCGGGGCACCCGCACCGCGATCCCCTCACCGGCGAGCACCACGCGGTCGCCTATGATGGCATCATCTGGGATGCCGTGCGTCACGTCGTCCTTTCCGCGGCCGGCCAGGTGGTCCGCGACGTGCCGGTGGCCGTCAAGCATGGCCCCTGCATCCACGATTGCGCCTTCACGGCGCGGTTTGCCGTGGTCCTCGACCTGCCCGTCACATTTTCGATGCGCGCCCTGCTCGGCGGCCATCTGTTTCCGTTCCGCTGGAACCCGGCCCACCATGCCCGCGTGGGCCTCCTGCCGCGGCGGGGCGACGCCGCCGGGATCATCTGGTGCGACGTGGAGCCGTGCTTCGTCTTTCACGTGGCCAACGCCTATGATTGCGAAGACGGCCGGGCGGTCCTCGACGTCATCGCCTATCCCACGATGTTCGCCTCCGGCGCGGACGGCCTCGACGCGCTGGGCCGGCTCGAACGCTGGACGGTGGACCCTTCCGCCCACCGGGTCGAACGGCGCGTGATCGACCCCACGCCGCAGGAGTTCCCCCGCATCGACGAGCGCCGCTTCGGCCAAAGCTACCGTTACGCGTACACGGTTTCCGTCCCGCCCGACGCCAACCCGCAGCTCACCGGCGCCACAAGGCTCTACAAGCACGACCTCCATACGGGCGGTCGCCGCGTGCACGAGTTCGGCGACGGCCACCTGCCCGGCGAGTTCGTGTTCGTGCCGGCGGCCGCCGACGCGGCGGAAGACGAAGGCTGGCTCATGGGCCTCGTCATCAACGTGGCGGAGGAGACCACCGACTTCGTGATCCTCGACGCGCAATCCTTCGAAGCGGCACCGGTCGCCACGGTCCGGTTGCCGCACAGGATACCACCGGGCTTCCACGGGAACTGGTTCCCCGCGGCATAGCGGCGGGGCCGCGCGAAAGGCGGCCATTCGTTCGTCGGCACACTCGCGACGGCTGGGCGTTTGGGCGATAGTGGGGTCATGACCGACCTGCGCCCCACCCTCGCTGCGCCCGATGACGACCCATACCTTTGGCTTGAGGAGGTCGAGGGCGAGCAAGCCACCGCCTGGGCCGACGCGCGCACGGCCGACACCGTCGCGCGGCTCGCGGATGCGCGCTACGGGCGGGACTGCGACACGCTGCGCGCGTTGCTGGACCGGCCGGACAACCTGCCGGTGCCGGCGCGTCGCGGCGGCCTGCTCTACAACTTCTGGCGCGATGCGGCGCAGCCGCGCGGGCTTTGGCGCCGGGCCACGCTTCAATCGTATCGGACGCGGGCGCCGGCCTGGGAGGTTTTGCTGGACCTCGACGCGCTCGCCGCCGCGGAAAACGAGGACTGGGTTTGGCAGGGCGCCGCGACCTTGCCGCCGGATCATGCCCGTGCCTTGGTCCGGCTGTCCCGCGGCGGCAGCGACGCGGTCGTCTTGCGTGAGTTCGACCTTCCGTCCCGCCGCTTCGTTGCCGACGGGTTCGCGTTGCCGGAGGCCAAGGGCGGCGCGGCCTGGCTGGATGCGGACACGCTGCTGCTGTCCTCCGCGCTGGGCGGCGAAACGCGGTCGGGTTACGCCAGCACCGTCCGGCTTTGGCGCCGTGGCGAGGACCCGCTGGCGGCACCGCCGCTGTTCACGACCGACCCCGGCAACATGAATGCCTGGGGCAGCTACGACCGGCAGGGCGGCCGACTGGTCTTCGCGGAAAAGCCCGGCTTCTTCGACACGCATGTCTGGATCGGCGACCGCACGGGACCGCGGCAGCAGGTCGAGCTGCCGAGCGACGCCCGCTATCTCTGGGAAAAGGACTGGCTCGCAGTGGCCGGGCGGACCGAATGGCGGGCGGGGGAGGACACGCTCGGCCCCGACACCGTCGCCGTTATCGGCCTGCCTGCGTTCCTTGCCGGCGACCGGCGGTTCAAGACCGTGTTCGAGCCGACGCCGCGCCGGGCGCTGCAAGGCTTCTTCTGGGCCGCGGGCCGCCTCGTGCTGAGCCTGCTCGATGAGCTGCGGCCGGTGTTCCTCGTCCTTGCGCCGGGAACATGGGAAGCGGAGCCGCTCGCCGGATTGCCGCCGACCGGAACGGCGAACGCTTGGCCGCTTGACGTGGAGTACGATGAGGGCGACGGCTCGCTGCTCGCGACGGTCCAGGACCCGGTCACGCCGCCGAGCCTGCTCCTCACCAGGCCGGGGCTGGCAGCACCGGAGATCCTGAAGCAGTTGCCGCCGGCCTTTGATGCAGCCGGCCTGGTGGTGAGCCGGCACGAGGCGGTCTCAACGGACGGCGAGCGCATTCCCTATGTCCAGTGCGGCCCAGCGGGCGAGACGGGAAACGCGCCCGTGCATCTCTCGGCCTATGGCGGGTTCGGCATCTCGGTCATGCCGGCCTACCGCATCGCCGCCGGCAAGCTGTGGCTTGAGCGGGGCGGCACGACCGTCACCGCCAGCATCCGGGGCGGCGGCGAGTTCGGCACGCGCTGGCACGAGGCCGGGCGCCGCGAAGGCAAGCGGCTGAGCCATGACGACTTCGCCGCCGTGGCCGCCGACCTAGTCCGCCGCGGCGTGACCCGGCCGGAGCGCATCGCGGCGGAGGGCGGCTCCAACGGTGGGCTGCTGATCGCCAACATGCTGACCCGCTATCCCGAGCGGTTCGGCGCCTTGTTCTGCACCATTCCGCTGATCGACATGCGCCGCTACAGCAAACTGCTGGCCGGGGCGAGCTGGATTGCGGAGTACGGCGACCCGGACACGCCGGACTGGGACGCGTTCCTCGGCGCGATGTCCGCCTACCATGCCGCGGAGCCGGGCCGGCGCTACCCGGCCATCCTGCTGGCCACCACGCGGCGGGACGACCGGGTCCACCCGGGCCACGCGCGCAAGATGGCGGCCAAGCTTCAAGCATTGGGATACGAGGCGCTGTTCTATGAGCCGGCTGCCGGCGGGCACGGCTACGGCAAGGACAACGCGGAGGTGGCCAGCTTCGCCGCGCTCGGGATGGCGTTCCTGCGCCGGGCGATCGGGTGGGAAGCGGCGTCCGCTTGATGGGGCGAATCAGGGGCCAGGCCGGCGCCCGCGCTTCGGCCCCTTCCGCTCGTTCTTGACCACAGGGACGGACGTGGGCTCCAGCCGTCCTTCGCCCGTGATCCGGCCGTTCTCGAAGGTGAGGTGCAGCGCGCCGCTCCAACCGGCGGGCACCCATCCCTCCAACGCCGCGGACAGGTCCGGCTTGGCCGCGGCTGCCGGAGCCGCGAACAATGCGGCCAGCTTGCTGCCGAGGGGCGAGCCGAGACCGGTGCAGGGGTCAGGCCCGATCCGGGCGCGGAAGAAGCCGTTGTCGCCCTGCGTGATGTCCGTGAAGCAAAGCTGGTTTGCCCAAAGCTTCGGCGTCACGAAGCCGAGCTTGCGGCCAAAGGCGGCGAACAGCCCCGCGTAAAGCGGCGCCACCGCGCTCGTGCCGCCCACGACGGCCGCCGCCCCGTGGACGACGACCTCGTAGCCGGTTTCAGGGTCGGCGTTTGCCGAAACGTCCGGCACCATGCGTCCGCGTCCGTGCGGCGCCCCGCTTTGCCAGGGTTGCTGGGGGAACAGGCTTGAGAAGCCTCCGCCCGTGCCGTGGCCGTTCGGATTGCCGGGATCGTCGTTCCAGACCACTTCGGCGTCACGGCTTTTGCGGGTGCCGCCGCAGCCCACGACGTGGGGACAGCCCGACGGCAGATCGGTGTTGGCCGGGTTTGTGCCGCCGTCGCTCGAATCGTTGTCCCCGGCGGCGGCGAAGATCACCATCCCGGCCTGCGTCGCCGCACGCGCGGCGCTGTCGAGGCCCGCCGCCAGGTCCTGCCCGAGCTGCTGCGAGGCATTCCGCCAAACCGCCTCGTCGGCGCCCCAGGAGATCGAGCAGGCGTCGCAGCCATCGGCGGCCGCGGCCCGGATGCCGGCGGCGATCGCGCTTGGGTCGTTGCCCACCCAATACACCCGGATGACCGCCGGCCGGCCGGTGGCGGCCGCGTAGGCCGCCGCGGCGATCTGGATGTCGAGGGTGACTTCGGCGTCGGGGCCGGGGTCGCCTCCCGGCCCGCCCGGCGCATTGCGCCCGCCGCCCATCGGCACGTCGGTGATCGACGGAACGTCCTGGCCGATGGCGCGGAAGAACTGCTCCATGTCGCCGGCGACCCAGCCGCCGCCCAGCTCGATGATGCCGATGACGCCGCCGCCCGCAAGCCCCGCCGGCCAGCCGTAGGCGCGGCAAAGGTCGGGGACGCGCCAGACCTGCGCCGGCCTGGCGCGCGGCAGGAGGACGCCGGGGCCGCCGCCGCCTGGAAACTTCACGTAGGGCCGGCAGAACTGGAGCTGGCGGGCAAGCCTTGCGCGGGCCACGAAGCGCGTCGCCGCGCTGTCGTAGAACATCGACAGATCGGCCTTCATGGCGGTGCGCGACGGCCCGTCGAGATAGACCATATGCCCCGAAGGGTAGTTCCGCACCGTGATGTTGGCGCGGACGGCGGCAGGGCCGAGCGGCATGGCGGCCAGCGTCAGCGCCGTTTGATGGAAGGGCGTCACGGAATCGTAGTAGCCGTTGGCGGAGAACACCTTCAGGTCGGGGTTGAGCGCCATCGTGGCGGCCAGGTCGCCAGCCGTGTAGAGCACGACGTTGCCGTTGACGTCCTTGCCCTTCTGCGCGCCGGTCGGGTCGATGTGGGCGAAGTTCCAGAATCTGAACGTTTGGTCGTTCAGGTCCGTGAAGGGCGAGGTCGAGACGTATTTGAGCTCGTCGTTGAGAAAGGTGTTCCACATCGCCGTGTAAACGCCGCCCACCGCCGTCATGGTCGGGTCGTTGCCGCCGGAAGCCGGGTCGATGCTGGCCGCGATCCCGGTGTCGATGGCGGTCGCCCGCCCGTCATAGGCGCCGAGCGCGACCCCTTGGTCCTGGAGCAGCGCCGAAAGGAACAGCAGGCCGATGCTGTTGCTGGCGGAGACATCCAGCCCCCAGGACATCAGCACGACGGGCGAGATGCCGAGGATCTCGCTGAGCGTTTTCAGCACGTCCTGATCGATGGTCGGGAACGCACGCAGGGCGGGACCGTAGGGACCGTCCGCGAAAGCGGTGACGGTCTGCATGAACGTGGGCAGGTCGGGCGGGGGTGGGGCGAGGGAAACCTTCTTGTGAAACCAGGCGTCGGCCGCAAGCGTCGGCAGAAGCCCGACGGCGTTGCCGGTCTGCGCGTAATCCAGGATGGACGATTGCAGCGTGATCCCATTGAGATCGACGCCGTCCTCATGCAGCAGCCACGCGAGCACGCAGCTGCGCGCCGTGCCGTAGGACTCGCCGAACAGGAACTTCGGCGAGTTCCAGCGGTCGTACACCGTCAGGTAGCGCTTGATGAAATCCTTGATGGAGCGGGCGTCCTCGTCCACGCCCCAGAACTCGCGGTTCGTGTGCGGGGCGACCGCGGCCGAGTAGCCGGTGCCGACCGGGTTGATGAAAACAAGGTCGCTGCGGTCCAGCAGGCTGTCGGGGTTGTCCTCGATCACGTAGGGCGGCGGGGGCGTGAAGCCGGGCAGGCTGGTCTTGATCCGCCGCGGCGCGAACGAGCCGAGCAGCAGGAACACGGCCGAGGACCCGGGACCGCCGTTGTAGAAGAACGTGACGGGACGCGCGGCGGGCTCGGGGCCGTCCGCCGTGAACGACACGTAGAAGAACTTCGCATTCGGCAGGGCCGTCGCGGGTTCGACGGTGACGAGGTGCCCCGCCCGCGCCGTGTAGGGGATGGTCTTGCCGCCGACCACGGCAACGTGGCGCGTGACGGCGGCCTGCTCGGTGATGTCGCTGACCGACGCATCCGGCCCGTTGCCGTAGGGCGTGGCGTCAACCAACTGCTGATCGGCGGGATGCGGGGGGTTGTCGGCCATGCCTGCGCTCCTCTGCTGCGCCGCTCGGTCCGGCAGCGTTCAGCGGCATGGATGGTGGCGCGATAACGCGGCGCTGTCACGTAGGGCGCGGCGGCGGGTCACGCGGCGGCCTCAGGGCGGATGGACAGCGTGCCAGTGCCCGGCGATCTCAGCGCCGCTTGGCGGCTGGAAGCCATGTCCCGGCTCCTGGCGCTTGTCGGCCAAGGTGATCCGGTTGCCGGCGCGATCGTGGGTGGTGCGCCCTGAGGCGGTGGTGCACGGCCCCGGGTGTGGCTTGGCCTGTTGCTGCAAAGGCGAGAATGGCAGCAGGACAGCGCCACGATGCAGCCCGTCGTCGTTGAAGAATCGCAACAATACGTCAGATCACACGGGCCTGACGCAAGGCAGCGACCTGCGCCGTGTCAAGGCCGAGTTCGGCAAGGATGCTGGCGCTCTGCGCGCCGAGGGCCGGCACTGGATCGAGCCGGGGTGAGACGCCGCCCGGCATCGCGGGCGGCAGCAGGGCCGGTACCGGGCCCACAGGCGTGCCGACCTCGGCCCAGCGCCCACGCCCGCGGAGCTGCGGATGGTGCCAAACGTCCGACATGCTGCGCACGCGCGCGTTCGCGATGCCGGACGCGTCCATCCTTTCCGTGATTGCCTCGGCGGTCGCTTGCGCAAAGCAGGCCGTGATGATGTCCGTCAGCTCGCGCCGGTTGCGCACGCGAGCGACGTTCGACGCGAAGCGCTCGTCCGAGACAAGCTCGGGCCGTTGCAGCACCTGCTCGCAGAAGACCGCCCACTCGCGTTCGTTCTGCAGCCCGAGCATGACCGTTCGGCCATCCCCGCAGGGAAACGGGCCGTAAGGGAAGATGGTCGCATGGCTCGCGCCGGTTCGCGGCGGCGGCGGCTTGCCTTCGTAGCTGTAGTAGAGCGGAAAGCCCATCCATTCGCCCAGCGCTTCCAGCATCGAAACGTCCACGTGGCTGCCCCGGCCGGTGCACCCGCGCAGCAGCAGGGCGGAGAGGATGCCCGAGTAGGCGTACATGCCCGCCGCGATGTCGGCAATCGAAAGGCCGGCCTTGACCTCCTCCTCCGGCGTGCCGGTCACTGAAAGGAAGCCGGCCTCGCTCTGGATGAGCAGGTCGTATGCCTTGCGGTCGCGGTAGGGGCCGTCCATGCCGTAGCCGGAGATGTCGCACACGATCAGCCGCGGACAGTCCGGCCGCAACGCGGCTTCCGAAAGGCCGAGCCGGGCGGCGGCGCCCGGAGCCAGGTTCTGCACGAGGACGTCCGCGCGGGAAACCAGGTCGCGGAGGATGCGCCTCGCGTCCGGGTGCTTCACGTCCAGGGTCAGGCTCTCCTTCGAGCGGTTGCACCACACGAAGTGCGAGGCCATGCCGTTGACCCGGTCGTCGTAGGCGCGGGCGAAGTCGCCGACGCCGGGCCGCTCGATCTTGATGACCCGCGCTCCAAGGTCAGCCAGTTGCCGCGTGGCGAAGGGAGCGGCGATGGCATGCTCGAGCGAGACGACGGTGATGCCGTCCAAAGGACGTGTGCCGCCCGCTTGGGGCTGCGTCGCTGCCGTGGCGTTCATGGGGGTTGCCTTGCGGACCGGGTTGAGGGTTTCGGATCACGAAGCGTGAGCGGCGAGGGGCTGTATCTGCGCGGCCGTGCCGCTTCGCCCGAGGAACAGCCCGAGCACGCCGCTCATCGCCGCAAGATAGGCCGCAACGGCGTAGCCCGAGTGGACGTGCATGTGTGGAACACATGAAAGAACCGAGCCAACATTGACCCGGGTGGGGTTGCCAATGCGCAGGCGCCGGCGCGCTCGGGCAGGAGGGAAGGGGCGCTGGCTGGCAAGCCTTCCACTCGCGGGAAATACGCGGCGGCGTGCGCCTGCGGCGGCAATTTGCCGTCTTCAGCCTGCTGAAACCAAGTCGAAGCCGGCGCGCGGGAAATGGACGTGGACGGTGCCCACGGCGGGATCGGCACGCCGGACGATTGCCTCCTGCGGGCCGCAGGCGACCAGCTCGCCGGCCACGGGATCGCGCCCGCTGTCGTCCGGCGTGACGGTCACGCGGTCGCCGGGCTTGCAGCCGGAAGGGTCGTCGGCGTCGCTTTCAAAGCCCGGCGCCTCCGGTTCTGTCGCCCGGGCAGCGGCGAGCGCGTCGGCGGCTGCCATCTCCGTCGGGCGCCCGTGGCCGAAGGCCTGCACCCGGGCATACCAGGCCCGCAGCGGCGCCATCGGCAGCATTGAATCCGCTGCTTCCCCGCCGTTCTTGAGAACGAACCAGATCGGGTGGTAGGCTGCCAGGTCCGCGGCGCCGGGCGCGCCGCCGAGCAGGAAAGGACGCCCGTCTTCCAGCATCTGGCCCAGCCAATGCAGGTGCGCGTGCAGGCGCTGGCGGTTCAGCGGCTGGTCCTTGAGCGTGGCGGCCTTGCTGAGATCCACGCCGAAGAACGGCTTGCGCTCCTCGATCAGCTCGGCCGGGAAGTGCTCGCCAACCAGGCTGGTCACCAGGCAGACCGCCGGCATGAAGGTGAACTTCTCCGCCCACCAGCCGATGGCCGAGGCGAGGCCGGCGCTGCCGCCGGGATAAAGCGACGGCTCGGGATGCAGCCGCTCGATGGTCCGCAGGATCAGCAGCGTGTCGCAATAGATATCCGACCCGACCTGCATCACCGGGGCGCGCCGGTAGCCGCCGGTCAGCGGCAGCAGGTCGGGCTTCGGCATCCAGACCGGGACGGTGACGGACTGGTAAGAGATGCCCTTGAAGCCCAGCGCCAGGCGGACCTTTTCGGAGAACGGCGAGAGCGGGTATCCGTGAAGAATGATGTCGGCCATGGCGTTTCCCCGGGTGCTGCGCCAGAATTTCGGCGTTCTGCGGCGCTTCTTGCTGCGACGATGGCACGCAGGCGGCGCCCGGGGCAATCATCGTCCATGCACCCGTCCCAACCACTCGGCCCGCAGCGAGATCCGACGGCGCGCTCAGCCCGCCACGGGCAGGTCGGACGCGCGCACCGTGCCGTTCTGGCTGCTGAAGCTCAGCTCCTGCCCGCCGCTCTGCGACTGCGACACGCCGTTGATGCGGTGCTCGCCGCTGTCATACAGGGTGACGCGGCCGGCCTGCTCCACCGCGACGCGGCGGGCGTCGGGGAAGCAGGCATAGCGCATGCCGTTCTGCGACCCGGTCGCGGAGGGCCGGCCCAGGTCCTGCGGCCACCAGTCGCCGCGCGGGGGCGAGCGCTTCTCGCCGTGCTGCTCCTCGCCCCCATGCCCCTGACTCTGCTGCTGCGTCGGCTGCGGGTCGCTGCTGGGCGGCATCGTCGCCGCGGACTGCGCCAGCTCCTTGCAGAGCTGGTTCACCTTGTCCTTCAGCGCCGTGTTGAACATGTCGCCCACCTGCGTCATGCCGCCGGCGGACCATTGGCCCATGCCGCCCAGGTCCGGGTGGCTGAACTGCGCCTGCTGACCGCCGCCGCGGCGCAGCGCGTCCTGCAGCACCCGCACGGCGTCCACGCTCACGCCGTGCTTGCGCGCGAGGTCGTCAATCGAGCCGGACATCAGGAGCGCTCCCCCGCGTTGGTCTGCCCCTGCACCTCGGCCTCCGAGCCCGGCGGCTGGTCGGGCGATTTCGCCTGATCCGGCGCGGGACGCTTTTCCAGCGGCTTGTAGGCTTCCGTCGCGTCGCTTTCGCCGAACTGGCCTTGGTTGCCGGGCAGCTTGCCCTTGCTGGTCTCGTCTGCGGCCATCGAAGCCTCCTTCAAAAGGTTTGGGTGACAGACGCGCGGGGGCGGTCCCGGTTCAATGGGTGTCCTGGGCGCGCCCTGGGCGCGTCCTGGCGCCGGGCGGCGTTCCCGTGCATCGTGCCGGCTGCCGCAACCCTTGCAAGGGGCTTCCATGAATCGTCGCCAACTCGCCTCAACGGCGGCACTCGGCATCGGCGCCGCGGCCTTGCCCCTCCCCGCCCGCGCGGAAAACGGCGGCCCGGCACCGCGGCCGCAAACCCTGGGCGGCGCCATCACCGACGTGCCGGGCGTGCGGGTCGGCCACTTCACCGAC
>CAXTUO010000004.1:0-18754 GCA_964247175.1 uncultured Acetobacteraceae bacterium
CGGCTCACCGTGCTTTCGTGCATCTCCACGGCTTCCGCGATGTCGCGCAGGATCAAGGGGCGCAGGTGCCCGACGCCGCCGCGGAAAAAGGCGTCCTGCTGGCGCACCACCTCGGCCGCGACGCGCAGGATGGTGTTGGCGCGCTGTTGCAGCGACTTCACCAGCCAGTTGGCGCTCGACAGGCTTTCGCCGAGGAAGGTCTTCTCCTCCCGCACGGCGCGCACGCTGACGCGGGCGTGATAGGCCTCGTTGACCAGGACGCGCGGCATGGTGTCGGGGTTGAGTTCCAGCAGCCAGGCGTCGTCGGGGCCGCGGCGCATCAGCACGTCGGGGATCACCTGGTGCAGCGGCCCGCCGTCGCCGGCGCCGGGCTTGGGGTCGAGCGCCCGGACCTCGGCGATCATGTCGGCCAGGTCCTCGGAATCCACCCCGCACACCGCCATAAGGCCGCGCAGGTCGCGGCGGGCCAGCATCTCCAGGTTGTCGAGCAGCGTCGCCATCGCCGGGTCGAGGCGGTTGAGGTCGGCGAGCTGGGCGGCGAGGCAATCACGCAGGTTCCCGGCGAACAGCCCGGCCGGGTCGAAGCGCATCATGGCGGCGCGCACCCGGCCCACCCGGGCGGCGTCCAGGCCCATGGCGCGGGCCAGCTCCTCCGTGGAATGCGGGACGCGGCCGGCGGGGTCCAGCAACGCGATCAGGTGGGCGCCGACCATGCGGTCCACGGGGTCGGCGAAGCCCAGGCGGAGTTGCTCGCCGAGCCGCACGCGCAAGGAACGCGGCGCGTCCGCCAGGTCGTCGATGCCTGCCAGGTCCATGTCGTCGCGCGGGCCGCTGCCGCGGGGCAGGCTGGCGTAGCCGCCGTCGAGGGTGCCAGGGCCGCCGGTCCCGTCGGCAGCCCCCCCGATGTCATAGCTGTTGCTGTGGTCGGCCTCCACCGCGTCCGGCAGCTTTTCCCGGCGCAGCAGGGCGACGGCGTCAAGCTCGCCCAAGCCTTCCGGCCCCTGGTCGGGCGCCGGGCGCTCGGCGGGCGCGTCCGTGCGCTCGTCACGTTCCAGCAACGGGTTGCGCTGCAGCTCCTCCTCGACGAAGGCTGCGGCTTCCAGGTTGGTGAATTGCAGCAGCTTGATGGCCTGACGCAATTGCGGCGTCATGACCAGGGATTGCGTTTGCCGGAACTCTAAACGTGGACCCATCGCCATGGGCGGCAATCTACAGGCTAAACCTTTCGCCAAGATAGACCCGGCGCACATCTTCGTGCGCCACCACCTCGTTCGGCCGGCCCTCCATCAGCACCTGGCCGTCGTGCATGATGTAGGCGCGGTCAGTGATCTGCAACGTTTCTCGAACGTTATGATCTGTGATCAGCACGCCGATGCCGCGGTCCTTCAGATGTCCCACCAGGTCGCGGATCTCGCCCACCGCGATGGGGTCGATGCCGGCCAGCGGCTCGTCCAGCAGGATGTAGCTCGGCTGGGTCGCGAGCGCGCGTGCGATCTCCACCCGGCGGCGCTCCCCGCCCGAAAGCGCCAGGGCCGGGGTGCGGCGCAGGTGGGCGATGCCGAACTCTGACAGCAACTCGTCGAGCATCAGGCGGCGGCGGTCGGGGTCGCGCTCCACGACCTCCAGCGCCGCCATGACGTTGCGCTCGACGTTGAGGCCGCGGAACACGCTGGCTTCCTGCGGCAGGTAGCCGATGCCGAGCCGCGCCCGGCGGTACATCGGCAGGCCCGTGATGTCTTGGCCGTCCAGGCTGATCATCCCAGTGTCGGGGCGGACCAGGCCGGTGATCATGTAGAAGGTGGTGGTCTTGCCCGCGCCGTTGGGGCCGAGCAGGCCGACCGCTTCCCCCCGGTGCACGCGCACGGTGACGTTGCGGACCACGGGGCGCTTCTTGTAGGTTTTGCCGACCCCGGTGGCGACCAGGCCGCCGTCGCCCTGGATCACGCGATGGGCTGCCAAGGGTGTCGCGTTCACGGCGGCGCGGCCTTGGCAACGGGCGGCTTCTTCGCGTCGGGGGCGGACCCGGCGGTGGCGTCGTTCGGCACCACCAGGCCCTCGACGCGCTTGCCGGGATTGCGGGACAGGGTGGAGATGCCGGTCCGCATGTTGACGATGGCCTCGTCGCCGTTGAGCTGGCTTTGGCCGCGGGTGATGTGCACGTCGCCGGCGAGGCGGGCGATGCCGGTGTCGGCGACGTAAACGCCGCGGTCGCCGCGGATGGTCTCGGTCGCGGTGCGGACCTCGACGTGGCCGAAGCCCTCGACGCGCTGGAGCTTGCCGGAGGACATGAGCGGGTCCGCGCCAGGGGCGGCGGGCTTCGGGGAGGCGGCAGGCGAGGCGCCCGGCGCCGCGGACGCGTCGGGCGGGGTGGTGTAGCCGACCAGGATATCGCCGGCGAGCCGCCGCCCATCGGACGTGGTCACGGTGGCGAGGCCTCGGCCCACCGCCATGTGCTTCTGCGACCAGTACTCCATGGTGTCGCGCGCCGTCAGCACCTGCTGCGGCGTGGTCAGCTTCATGTCGCCGCCGGTCATCAGCAGCACCGCCTGGTCGATGTCGTACACCGCGTGGTCGCCCACCGCGAGGTCGGTCGGCGTGAAGATGTGGACGTGGCCGTCCGCTTCCAGGCGATAGATCTCGTTGTTGCCGGTGTCGGCGCCGCTGGGGCCAGGGGCGCCAGGGGTGGCCGCGGCGGGCGTCGCCCTGGTGGCAGGCGCGGCTTGCGCCGTCCCAGCGGGCGCGGCCTTGCGGCGGTAGCGGGCGGTGAGACGGTCGGCGGTCACGGTCACGTCGCCGCGCACGGCCCGGGCGGCGCCCTGGGCGATCACCTCCTGCTCGTTCTGCCGCCATTCCATGCCGTCTCGGGACGTGACCTCGATGGGGCCGCCCTTGGAGAAGTCGATGGCCTGCGCCATGGCGCTTCCTGGGGCCGTCCCCGGCAGCAGAAGCAGCGCCAGCAGGACGCGCCGCATCACTCGTGCCCGTTCAGGGTGAGCTTGGCCGGGCCGTGGAACTGGATGGCGGCGCCCTTGTCCACCAGGGTAAAGCCCTGGGCGTCCAGCACGCCGAACGGGCCTTCGGCGTGGGTCATCTCGCTGCTGGTGGCGGCGCCCTGGCGCACATCGACCGCGGCGGACTGCGTCCGCATCACCGTGCCGTCGTCGCGGTACAGCACCACGTCGTGCGACAAATCAAGCTGGCCGGCGCGCTGGATATACACGCCGTCACGCGCTTCCACCATGACCCAGCTCCCGCTCTCGGTCACGAGGTCGCCCTTGGGTTCCGTAAGGTCGATGCGGACGGGGCCGTTCTGCAGTGCCGAATCGGCGGTGACGGTGAAGGGGCGGCCCCGTTCGTCCACGCCGCGATAGCGCGCCTGCTTCATCCGGCCGCTGTCCGGCTCCACGCTGAACGCGCGGCGGAAGGCGATGCGCCCTTGGTCCCGCACCCGCGCGATCTCCGGCCACAAGGCGACCGATGACAGCAGCAACAGGGCCGCGACCGGCAGCAGCCATTTGGTGAGGGTCACCACGATGCGCCGCCGGGCGATGCGCGACGCCGTGGGCGCCTGGCGGATGCGGGCGGAGCCGGCGGCGGCGAGGCGGTCCGGGCGGACGAGGCGCGTCGGCTCCCCACCATTGTGCACGAGAGGGGCGGCGGCCATCAGGCGACGCCCGCGCGGAGGAGGTCATGCACGTGCAGGATGCCGAGGGGGCGCCGGTCCGCGTCCAGCACGAACAAGCTGGTCACGGGGCGCGGCCCATCGTTCATCGCGCGCAGCGCGTCGGCAGCGAGGGCGTCAGGTCCGATGGTGCGGGGGTTTGTGCTCATCACGTCCTCCACCTTACGGGCCAGGAGGTCCGGCCCCATGGCGCGGCGCAGGTCGCCGTCGGTCAGGACGCCGGACAGCCGCCCGTCCGCGTCCAGCGCGCCCAGGCAGCCGAAGCCCTTGCCGGTCATCAGGATCAGCGCCCGGTCCATGGGCAGCCCGGCGTCCGCCAGCGGCACGGCGTCGCCGCCGTGCATGAGGTCGGACACGCGGCGAAGCTGCGCGCCCAGCCGGCCGCCGGGGTGGTTGGCGGAGAAGTCGCCTGCGGTGAAGCCACGCCGGGTCAGCAGCGCCACCGCCAGCGCGTCGCCGAGCGCCAGCTGCATGGTGGTGCTGGTGGTGGGGGCGAGGCCCATGGGACAGGCCTCCGGCGCGGGGGGCAGCAGCAGCACGATGTCGGCGGCGCGGGCCAGGGCGGAGGACGCGCGCCCGGTGATCGCGAGCAGCGGCAGGCCGAACCGGCGGGCGTGGGCGACGAGGTCGGCGAGCTCTGCGGTTTCCCCGCTGTTGGACAGCATCAGCACGGCGTCGCCCGGCAGGATCATGCCGAGGTCGCCGTGCGACGCTTCCGCCGGATGGACGAACAAGGCGGGGGTGCCGGTGGAGGCGAGGGTGGAGGCGATCTTGCGCCCGACATGGCCAGACTTGCCCATGCCGGACACCACGACGCGGCCCGCGCAGGCGGCGAGCCGCTCCACCGCGCTGTCGAAGCTCGGGCCGAGCGCGGCCGAAAGGGCGCGCAGCCCGGCGGCTTCGGCAGCCAGCACGTCGCGCGCCACGTCAACGTGCGCGGCGGGGGGCGAAGCGAGGGCGTGCATAATGGCGGACATCCAGCCTGTATGGGCGGGTGCATCGCGGGGGTCAATGGAAAGCGACCGATGGAGGATCGGTATCTTACATAAACAGCGGCTTAGTGGGCGAAGATATCAGGTTCTTCGTAGCCCAGCAGGTCCAAGCGGCAGCGGGCCGGCAGGAAATCGAAGCAGGCCTGGGCGAGATGGAGGCGGTCCTCACGAATCAGCAGCGCCTCCAGCCGGGTCCAAAGCGCGTGCAGATGCAGCACGTCGGAGGCGGCGTAGGCCATCTGCTCCGCCGTCAGCTCGGGGGCGCCCCAGTCGGAGGTCTGCTGCTGCTTGGAGATCTCGACGCCGAGCAGCTCGCGGCACAAGTCCTTGAGGCCGTGGCGGTCGGTGAAGGTGCGGACCAGCTTGGCGGCGATCTTGGTGCACTTGGTGGGGGCAACGGTGATGCCGAGCGCGTGCTGCAGCACGGCCACGTCGAACCGGGCGAAGTGCATGAGTTTGGTGACGCCCGGGTCGGACAGGAGGCGCGCGAGGTTCGGCGCGTCGTAGCCGCGTCCGCCGAGAGAGGGGGGGATGAGCTGCACCAGGTGCGCCGCGCCGTCGCCCGCGGACAACTGCACGAGGCAAAGCCGGTCACGGTGCGGGTTGAGGCCCATTGTCTCGGTATCCACGGCGACCACGAGGCCGAGGTGGACTTCATCCGGCAGGTCATGCCGGTGCAGGTGAATGGGGCCGCTTGGCATGAACTGAACCGTCACAGTGGTGCCCAGGAAAAGACTCGAACTTTCACAACCTTGCGGTCACAGGTACCTGAAACCTGCGCGTCTACCAATTCCGCCACCTGGGCCAGCCGTGCGGTGGCGGGTGAGGTAGCGCGGAGGGGGGCGGGCGTCAAGGTTGATTGTTGCGCGGCGTTGACGCCTCGGTTTAGGTATGGCTCCGGGCGGGCAACGCTCGCAGCAGCGCAGGCGGACAGGTTTGTCACCCTTCAGCGATGGGGCCAAGCTATTCGACCATTGAGCGGCGCGTGGCACTATGGAACGGGTTGGCTTGAAAGGCTTGCACCAAGAGTGACCCCTATGGCCGACAAGAAGGCAGCACGCATCGCACTAGGTCCCGAGCCCGCCTCTTACGAGCACGACGTGGCGGCATGGTCCGTCGAGCAGGCGCGTTTGCTGCGCGCCGGCCTGTTTGACCAGCTTGATGTCGAACACATCGCGGACGAGATCGAGGACGTGGGCAAGAGCGAGGCGCGCGAACTGGCCAGCCGCATGGCCGTGTTCCTGGCGCATTGGATGGAATGGGAATACCAGCCGCTGCTCCGCAGCCCGAGTTGGCGGAGCACGATCCACGAACAGCGCAAGCAGGTCCTGCGCCGGTTGAAGCGGACGCCGAGCTTGCGACCGGAACTGGAGAACCCGGACTTCGTGGAAGACGTGTGGAGCGACGCGCGGCTGGCCGCGGCGCGCGAGACCGGCATCGACATCGCGCGCTTCCCGCCGAAGCCCGTCTTTCCTTTGCCCGATGTGCTGCGCGAGGATTGAGACCCTCCAGGCGCGCCCGGGCGGTAGCGGGCCATCCCCCTCACGCCCCGAACGCCGTCCGCCCCAACGCCTGCCCCGTTGCAAGAAAGCTCGCCAGCGGGTCCGCGCCGCTCGCCCGCACGTCGGGGTAGGCCGCCAGGTACTTGCCAGTGGAGAACGCGGCCGAGGGGTCGCGGCCCTCCTTCCAGCCGTAGTCCTCGTAATGGCGCAGCGGGTTGATGCCCGCCGCGCGGACATCGGGGTTGTGGGAAAGGTAGTAGCCCGTGTCGAAGAACGCATCGGGGTTCAGGCCCTGGCGCCAGCCCGCCTGGTCGTAGCTGGCCGTGGCGTCGGCGCTGGCGGGCACGATCGTCGCGACCTGGGCGAAGTAGAAGGCCGGGTCGATCAGCGGGTCCGGGGCGGCGGCCGCCTGCGGAGCGTTGACAAAGGCCGGGCGACCTTCCCCTTGGCCGTAGGCGAGGTAGTGGGCCAGCGGGTCCAGCCCGGCGGCGGCCACGTCAGGGTTGGCGAGGAGGTACTGGCGGTCGCTGAAGGCGAGCGACGGTTCCCGGCCCTGCCGCCAGCCTCCCGCCTCGAACTGCGCCAACGGGTCCAGCCCGGCGGCGGCGTCCGGGTTCGTCTTGAGGTAGTACGTGGTGTCAAAAAGCGGGTCGGGGTTGAACCCGAGCGTCCAGCCGACCCGGTGGTAATGGGCGCTGGCGTCCTCCCCCGACGCTGCCACGTCCGGATGCTGCGCCAGGTACCAGGCGCGGTCCACCAACGGGTCCTGCGGGCCGACGGGGTGCGGGGCGGCCGGGGCGGCGCTGCGGCCCTCCGCACGGCCGTTGAGCAGGAAGTGCTGCAGCGGGTCGATCCCCGCCGCCCGCACGTCCGGGTTGGCGAGGAGGTAGGCGCCCGTGCTGAAACCCGGGCCGGGGTCGCGGCCTTCGCGCCAGCCGTAGTCCTCGTAGTGCTGCAAGGGGTTGGCGCCGGACGCGGCCACGTCGGGGTTCTGGTTCAGGTACCAGCTTGTGCTGAAATAAGCGTTGGGGTTGCGGCCCTCCTTCCAGCCGTAAGCCAGGTAATGCTGCAAGGGATCGACGCCCGTCGCGGCCACGTCGGGGTTGTGGGACAGGTAGTATGCCGGGTCGAAGTCCCGGCCCGGCCCGGCAAACACCGGGGCGCTCAGCCGGTGCGTGGTGCGCAGCAGCGTGCCGCCCGCGCCGTCGGCCGTAAGGCTGAACTGGTCGGCGGCGTAGGTGCCGCCCAACAGGCGGAAGCTCCCCGCAACCACGCCGTTC
This sequence comes from uncultured Acetobacteraceae bacterium, assembly GCA_964247175.1. Classification (GTDB taxonomy): domain Bacteria; phylum Pseudomonadota; class Alphaproteobacteria; order Acetobacterales; family Acetobacteraceae; genus CAHJXG01. The sequence continues at coordinate 7,457 of CAXTUO010000004.1, forward strand.
TGGCTGACCTGCACGACGCTGCCCTGCAGGCTGATGGACAGGCTGGAACTGTAGGACAGGCCTTGCAGGTCGATGCTGTCGCCGTTCTGGAAGTCGCGCAGGGTTGCGCCGACCGCGCCGCCGCTGACGAACGCCAACCGGGCCGTGGGGTCCAGGAACGCGACGGTGCCGCCGAGCGCCGCGGGCGTCCCGACCGTGAGCGTCGCGGCGTCCAGGGCGATGGTGCCGCTGTTCGCCAGCGTGCTTGCGCGGGCGGCGCCATGGCTGACGGCGATCGTGCCGGTGTTGGTCAGGGCGGCATAGTCGGCATCGCCGGTTTGCGTGACCGTGCCCGCGTTGCTCAGCCCGGAGGCAGCGCCGCGCATGGGCGACACGGTGGAAAAGCCGCCGGCAATGGCAAGCGTGGTCCCGGCCCCCAGCAGCACCGGGCCGGAAGCGGCCGAAAGCGCGCCGCCGGCCATGCGCAGGTCCGTGTTGTCCAGCGCCCCCGACAGGTCCAGGCTGGAGCCGCTGCCGGACAGGTCGATCAGCGCCCGGGCGCCGCCCAGGCCTGCCACGGTGGTGGCACCCTTGAACTGGTAGCTGGCGCGGGTCGTCGGCGCGAAGGCGCCGCGCCAGGCCACGCCGTCCAGCACAACCGTGCCGGTGAAGCCGAGGCTGCCGCCCGCGGCCGTGACGGTGCCGCCTTTCAGGGTGGGGTTGAGCGCCGCGATGTTGTTGAGCCGGCTGTTCGCCAGTAGCACCAGCGACGCCCCCGTGTTGTCCCAGGTCGCATTGGGCGCCAGGCCCACCGTGCCCGGCCCGGATGCGCTGCCGATCAGGGCGGCCAGGCCCGCCGTGGTGGTGCCCGTGAGGTTCAGCCGGCTGCCGGCGTTCAGGACCAGCGCGCCGCTGTTGGCGAAACCGCCGTCCACGGTGAGCGTGCTGTTGCCTTCCACCGTGACGCTGCCCGCGTTGGTGGCGTTCCCGAGCGCGCTGTTGCCGGAGACAATCAGCGCCAGCCCGGCCCCCAGCGTCAGGCGCACCCCGTCCGCGGCGGAGAGCGTCGCGTCCGAAAGGCGCATGGCGGCGTTGTCCAGCGTTTCCGTGTCCGAGGCTTGCAGCGACAAGCGGCTCAGCGTCAGCGCGCCCGGCCCGGCGCCGGATGCCCCGAGCAGGGGCAGGCCGCCGCGGATGGAGGCTTGGGGCGGCGGGGTGTCGATGGACGGGCTCGGCGTGCCCGCCAGCGTCACCGGGCCGCGCAGGGCCACGCCGTCCAGGACCGTGGCCGGGCCGAGCGTCAGCGTGCCGGACGTCACCGTGCCGCCGCGCAGCACGCCCGCAAGCGTCAGCCGCCCCGCCACCGTGGCGCTCGGCGACAAGGTGGCGCCGGTGTTGTCGAGCGTGCCGTTGAAGCTGACCCCGCCCGCCCCGGTGACGCCGCCGAGCGCCGCCGCGTAGGCCGTGCCCGTCAGCGGCCCCGAAAGCGCCAAGGTCCCGTCGATGGCAGCGCCCGCCAGCCCGTCCAGCGGGGCGGCGCCCGTCCAACTGAGGGAAAGCGTGCCCCCGGCGACGACGGACAGGCTGCCGCCGGCGCGGGCCAGCGTGGTGCCGGGCGCGATTGCCAGCGTGCCCCCGGACCGCACCGCCACCGTGCCGGCGCTGCGGAACGTGCCGCCGCCCCCCAGGGTCAAGAGGCTTCCCACGTCCAGGGACGCATCGGGGCCAAACGCCAGCATGGTGCCCGGCGCGGTGGTCAGCAACTGGCCGGCCAATCGGTTGGCGGGCGCGACGAAGCGGAGATCCACGTGGCCCAGCGTTTCCGCGTCGAGCGCCCGCACCTCGGATGCGGCGCCCGTCACCGTGACCGACCCGCGGCCCGTGCCGGACAGCCCGGCGAACGTCACCCCGCCCCGCAGCCCCAGCACCGCGCCGTAGCCCGGGAACGGGTCAACCCCGTTTCCCACCGCAAGCCCGCCCTGCACGCCCACGCCGTCCAGGATGCCGACCAGGCCGTACGCGCCGTCCGTGTTGAAGCGCAGCGCGCCGCCCGTGAGCCGCAGCGTGCCGCCCCGCACGGCGCCGCCGTTCAGGTTGACCCGGCCGAGCGCCGTAGCCGCCTTGACCTCCAGCACCGAGCCGGGAGCGGTGTTGTCCACCGTGCCGCGCAGCGTCACCGGGCTGTCGGGCGGGGCGCCGGCCAGGCTGGCAAGCAGGGCCGCCATGGTGATGTCGCCGAACGTAGAGGACGCCGCCGTGGCCAGGGCAGTCGCCGGCCCAACTGGTTGCATGGACAGGACGCCCCGTGCCGGATTTCTTGAGCACAAACAAAATGTCACGAAACGGGAACGAAGTCAATGTGCTTCCGGTTTGATCGGGGTGGCCGCGTCCAGCGCGTGCCTTTGGGGGGGTATGTTCGGGCGGCGATGCGGGGTATGGCGCTTGGCGGGATATGACGTGAACAAGGCCGGGACTTCGAGGGGACAGTGATGGCGACGCGCAGTGTGGCGACGGTGTTCGGCGGCAGCGGCTTCATCGGGCGCTACGTGGTGAAGCGGCTCCTGGCGCAGGGGCATATCGTCCGGGTCGCCGGGCGGCGGACGGAAGCGGCGCGCGGCGCCATGATGGCGGGGGCGGTCGGGCAGATGGTGCCGCTTTATGTCAGCCTGGGCAACGAGGCGCAGGTGCAGCGTGCGACGGAGGGCGCCGACATCGTGGTGAACCTGGTCGGCATCCTGAGCGAGAAGCGGCCGGGCGACTTCGGGCGCATCCAGGCGGAGGGCGCCGGGCGGATCGCGCGGTCGGCGGCGTCGCACGGGGTGGGGCGGATGGTGCAGGTCTCGGCCATCGGCGCGGACCCGGCCAGCCCCAGCCTGTATGCCCGCAGCAAGGCGGCGGGCGAGCAGGCGGTGCTGGCCGCCATGCCCGGCGCCACGGTGCTGCGCCCGTCCCTGGTGTTCGGGGCGGAGGACAAGTTCTTCAACCGGTTCGGCTCGATGGCGATGATGCTGCCGGTGATGCCGGTGATCTCCGGGGGGACACGGTTCCAGCCGGTGTACGTGGGCGATGTGGCGGACGCGGTGCTGGCGGCGCTGGACAGCGCCGAGGCGCGCGGGCGGACGTATGAGCTGGGCGGCCCGCGGGTGTGGACGTTCCGGGAGATCCTGGCGTGGATCTTGAAGGAAACCCATCGCCGCCGGCCCTTGGTGGAGGTGCCGATGGGGTTGGCGCGGGTGCAGGCGCGGCTGGGCGAGCTGGTGCCGGGCAAGCCGTTCACGCGGGACCAGTTGGCCTTGCTCGGGCGGGACAACGTGGTGTCGGCGGGCGTGCCGGGCTTGGCGGAACTGGGCATCGTGCCGACGCCGGTGGAACTGGTGGTGCCGGAGTACCTGGACCGCTACCGGGCGGGCGGGGGGAAGCGGGAGGAGATCCCGACCTAGGGGAGAGGGGGCGATGGGCGATCTGTACGATGACGACATACTGGAATGGTCGGAGCGGCAGGCGCGGCTGCTGCGCGACGTGGCGGCTCGCGAAAACGCCGAGCGTTTGTCGCAGGGGCGGTTGGGCAATGAGGCGCCCGACTGGGCCAACGTGATCGAGGAGATTGAGAGCGTGGGGCGCAGCCAACTTACCGCCGTGAGGTCGCTGCTAGTACAAGCGCTGTTGCACGACATGAAGGGTGCAGCATGGCCGTTGGCGCGGGACGTGCCGCATTGGCGGGCGGAGGCGCGGGGGTTCCGCGACGAGGCGGCTGATGCCTATGCGCCTTCCATGTCCGGCGAACCTCTCGGTTCGACGCGTCAGCACATCGAAGTGGCCGAGCTTTACCGCAAGGCTTTGCGGCGGTTGCCCGAAACTATGGATGGCCAGCCGCCGCTGCCGGTGCCGGATGCATGCCCGGTCACGCTGGACGAGCTGCTGGGGGCGGTGCTTTGATCGCATCCGCGCATTGCGCTTTCCATTGACGGCTCTGTTGCAATCATCGGGAACTGTGTCCCGGTGCCGGAGCAAACGCACCCGGAAACATACTCCAGGCGCGCACGCCTGTTGGCAAACCATGAGCCTCGGCGACAAGCACCTGACGGACGGGACCGAAAACCCAAAGGAGCACACTCCGCCCCTTAGCCTCGCCTTCGCCTACGCGGCGATGCTGCCCATGGCCGCGGGCGCGGTGGGGGCGGTGGCGGCCCGGTCGGCCGGGGCGGCGCGGCTGACGGTTGCGTGGGCCGAGGCGGTGCTCTGCTTCTTGTCGGGGGTGCGGCGCGGCCTGGCCTTCCGGCAGGCCGGCGGGTCCAAGGTGGCGCAAGTCGGCTCGATGTTCTGGCTATTCGTGCTGGGCGCCGGGTCGCTGCTGTCGCCGCGGCGCGTGCCGGCGCTCCTTCTGCTGCTACTGGGCTACGGGAATGAAGCCGTGCTCGACCCGGCCGCGGTACGCAGGGGCGAGGCGCCGCGCTAGTTTGCGCGGCTTCGTCCGGCGCAGTTGCTCATCCCGGTCGCGAGCCTGGGCCTGCTGCTGCTGTGCGGCAACCGTTTGTCGGGCGAACGGGCGGACAGGGAGTGATGACACCCCGTCATTCCGGCATCTCCGCCATGGATCTTGCCGGGGCCGGGTGACGTCCGGGCCGAACGGAGCGGCCCGGTGCTTGTTCCCGGTCAGGCCGGGATGATGCCCACGGCGCCCGTGCTGTCGGCCGGGCCGAGGACGGCGGCGCTTGCGGCTCCCTGACCCGCCGCGTCCTGGTCGTAGGCGTAGTTCCAGCAACCGCCCGGCCCGTGCGCCGTCGCGGGGGATAGCGCCTCGGCCAGCAGCCGCTCGTTTGTCACGCCTTGCAGCACCAGCGACCCCTTGCCCACCAGCTCCGTGGGGCCGGTGCGGGTGTCATACACGGCGAGCAGGTCCGGCCCGCCCGCACCCACGGTGAAGGTGCTGCCGCCGGCGAAGGTGCCGTGGAACACCGCGTATTCGCCGCTGCCGATGACGGGGCGGAAGCTGTCGCCGGTGTTCGGCAGGGGGTCGGGCGCCAGCGTCACGCTGTCCACCCGGGCGAGCGGCACGTCGGCGGCGGCCGGGCCTCCCGTCGCGATGTCGTACTGGCGCAGGCCGATGTGCTCGCCGCGTTGGTAGTCGGTGATCACGTCGATGGGGCCTTTGAACGTGTCGCCGTTCGACACGGTGCCGTTGCCCGCGGCGTCGGTCGCGACCAGGTTGCCGCTTCCGGACGCTAGAATAAACGTGTCGCGGCCCAGCCCGCCGGTCAGGGTGTTGCCCGGTCCCATGCCGCTGCCGCCGCCGAGGGCGATCAGCGTGTCGTTTCCGTTGCCGCCGACCAGCGTGTTGCCGAGGCCGCCAGTGGAGGTGATGGTGTCGTCGCCGTTGCCCCCAAAGGCGACGCTGTTGCCGGCATCGAGCCGGATGGTGTCGCCGCCGTTGCCGCCATCGATGAACAGGCGGCTGGTGTTGGTGGGAACAAGGGCGCTGGCGGTGATGGTGTCGTTGCCATTGCCGCCGAGCACCGCGGAATCGTTGGTCCAGTCCGGCTGGTCCGCGGAGTTGAAGGTGTCGTTTCCGTTGCCGAGTTGATAAACAGGCATGCCCTTCGTCCTTTCAGGTGCCCATGGAGCGACGGGGCTGACCCCCGTGCCGGCAGGGCGGCCGAACTTGAACATCGGCCTTGGAACAAAGCTGTGACTTGGGTCACACGTCCGGTTCTCCGCCCGGCCCTCAGCGGCGGCAGTCCTGGCGCCGTCAGCCATGACGGGGCAGGAGCAAACTGTGCGAGGCCGGGTTTTCCGGCGGTTGACAGCGGCGCGGCATTCGGGCGTGCTTCGCATCCTGCGGCCTTTGTAGGGGCTTGCCGAGTAAAAGGGCCGGATCGGACCTATTTTCTGCGGTTTTGCGCGATGGCGGTCAATGACGGCGGGACAATCTCATGACAAAGGACAGTATTGCTGTCTTAACATGGGATTTATCGTCGCCAAACAAAGGGTAGGCCTTTACATCCGCCGAAAAGGGCCGCACGGGCGATCGTTGAAGGGGACCGACCATGGCTGACCGCATGCTGCAATTCGTGAGCCTGGCGCAGAGCCAACCGGAGAAGCGCGCGTCGTCCATGCGGCGGGAGGACTTCGCCGAAATCTACGCCGACTTCGACCCGGCGCAGGCCGGCGCGCAAGCGAGCCGGTGCAGCCAGTGCGGCGTGCCGTTCTGCCAAGTGCACTGCCCGCTCGGGCAGAACATCCCGGATTGGCTGAAGCTCACCGCGGAGAACCGGCTGCAGGAAGCCTACGAGGTCAGCGCCGCGACCAGCACGTTCCCGGAAATCTGCGGGCGCATCTGCCCGCAGGACCGGTTGTGCGAGGGCAACTGCGTCATCGAGAAGGGGTTCGAAAGCGTCACCATCGGCGCCGTGGAGCGGTTCATCACCGACCATGCGTGGGAGCAGGGCTGGGTGACGGGGCCGAAGCCGCGGCAGGAGCGGCCGCAGTCGGTGGGGATCATCGGCGCCGGGCCGGGGGGCTTGGCTGCGGCGGAGCGGCTGCGCACGCTCGGCTACCAGGTGCATGTCTATGACCGGTACGACCGGGGGGGCGGGCTGATGATCTACGGCATCCCCGGGTTCAAGCTGGAAAAGGACATCGTGCTGCGCCGCTGGAAGCAGTTCGAGGAGGGGGGCATCAAGTTCCACCTGGGCGTCGAGCTGGGGCGTGACCTGTCCTTCGCCGAGCTTCGGGCGCGGCATGACAGCGTGCTGATCGCGACGGGCGTCTACAAGGCGCGCGACATCGGCGGACCCGGCGCCGGGCTGCCGGGGATCGAGGCGGCGATGGACTTCCTGACCGCCAGCAACCGGCAGGGCCTGGGCGACCAAGTGCCGGAGTTCGACAGCGGCCGTTTCAACGCGGCGGGCAAGCGGGTCGTGGTGGTCGGCGGCGGCGACACGGCGATGGACTGCGTGCGGACGGCGGTGCGGCAAGGGGCGGCGAGCGTTTCGTGCCTGTACCGGCGCGACAAGGTCAACATGCCCGGCTCCATGCGCGAGGTGAAGAACGCGGAGGAGGAGGGGGTGCAGTTCGTCTGGCTCTCGGCGCCGGAAGCGTTCCTGGGCGACGACCACGTGACGGGCGTGCGGGTGCAGCGGATGCGCCTCGGCCTCACCGACAGCTCCGGGCGGCAGGCGGTGGAAGCGACGGAAAGCCGGGTGACGCTGGACGCTGACCTGGTGGTCAAGGCGCTGGGGTTCGACCCGGAGGACCTGCCGCGCCTGTGGGACGAGCCGGGGTTGGAGGTGAGCCGCTGGGGCACGCTGAAGGTCGAGCACCGGACGCAGATGACGATGCTGCCGGGCGTGTTCGCGGCGGGGGACATCGTGCGCGGCGCGAGCCTGGTGGTGTGGGCGATCCGCGACGGGCGGGACGCGGCGGCGCGGATGCACAAGTATATGCAGCAAGGGGCCATGCAGGCGGCCGCGGAGTGATGCGGCGGGTCGCGGCGGCGGTGGGGCTGGCGCTGTGCCTGCTGGCGGCGGCCCCGGCAGGGGCCGAGGGACCGCAGGCTCCAACGGAAGAAGCGCGTGCGGCGGCGCGGGACCTGGCGGAGGCCACGGGGGTCGAGACCCAGACCGCGCAGATGCTGGGGCTGATGCGCGGGCAGATGGTGCAGATCATCCAGCGCGCGGCGCCGAGCCAATCCCCGGCGCAGGTCGCGCAAACCGTGGATGAGGTGCTGCTGCCGGGGTTCCGTGCCCGGTTGGGCGAGTTGAAGGACATCATCGTCGAGATCTACGCGGAGAACTACTCGCTGGACGACATGAAGGAGCTGCGGGCCTTCTACGCGACCCCGCTTGGCCAACGCCTGCTGAAGGTGGGTCCGGTGATCGGCGCGCAGAGCTTCGCCGCCGGGCGGAAGTGGGGCGAGGTCGTGGCGAACGAGGCTTTCCGCAAAAATGCCGAAGAACTGCGCCGGCGCGGCGTAACGTTGTGATGGAGTGACCCGATGACCGAGACCGCCGCCGACTTTCCCGCTTCTTGGGCCGCCAACGCCGCGCGCCTCGAACACACCTACGACCTCAGCCAGGAACACGACGCCTGCGGCGTCGGCGTGGTTCCCGCGCTCGACGGCCGCGCCCGGCGAGACGTGGTGCAAGCCGGCATCGACGCGCTGCGCGCCGTGTGGCACCGCGGCGCCGTGGACGCGGACGGCAAGACCGGGGACGGCGCCGGAATCCACGTCGAGATCCCGCAGGACTTCTTCGCCGAAGCTGTGCGGCGCAGCGGGTACAAGGAGCCGCCGGGCCGCATGGCGGTGGGCATGGTGTTCCTGCCGAAGACCGACCTCAGCGCGCAGGAGCGGTGCCGGCAGATCGTGGAAACGGAAATCCTGGCGCTCGGCTACGGCATCTTCGGCTGGCGGCAGGTGCCGATCCACTCCGACTGCATCGGCGAAAAGGCCAACGCGACCCGGCCGGAGATCGAGCAGATCATGATCCGCGGGCGCCCTGGCCTCGACGGCGCCGGGGACGACGCGGAGTTCGAGCGCGACCTGTACGTGATCCGGCGCCGCATTGAGAAGCAGGCGATCCTGTCGCAGATCCCCGAATTGTACATCTGCAGCCTGTCCTGCCGGAGCATCATCTACAAGGGGATGTTCCTGGCGGAAAGCCTCGCCGACTTCTACCCGGACCTCGCCGACCCGCGCTTCGTCAGCCGGTTCGCGATCTACCACCAGCGGTACTCGACCAACACCTTCCCGACCTGGCGCCTCGCGCAGCCGTTCCGGATGCTGGCGCACAACGGGGAGATCAACACCGTCCACGGCAACATCAACTGGATGAAGTCGCACGAGACGCGGCTGGCGGCGGGGGCCTTGGAGGGCTTCATCGACGACATCAAGCCGGTGGTGCAGGCAGGCGGGTCGGACACCGCGTCGCTGGACAACGTGTTCGAGCTGCTGGTGCGCGCCGGGCGCGACGCGCCGATGGCGAAGGCGCTGCTGATCCCGGCGAGCACCGGGCAGGACGCGACCATGCCGGACGCGCACCGCGACATGTTCCTGTACTGCAACGCCGTCATGGAGCCGTGGGACGGCCCGGCGGCGATCACCGCGACCGACGGGCGCTGGGTGATCGCCGGCCTCGACCGCAACGGCTTGCGCCCGCTCCGCTACACGGTCACCGACAGCAACCTGCTGGTGGTCGGCTCTGAAACGGGGATGGTGAAGTTCCAGGAGGCGGAGATCGTCGCCAAGGGCCGGGTCGGGCCGGGGCAGATGGTCGGCGTCGATCTGGAAGCGGCGCGGTTCTACCGCGATGACGAGCTGAAGGACCTGCTCGCGGGGCGGCAGCCGTTCGGGGACTGGACGCGGGGGATCACCCGGCTCGACGGCATCATCAAGACGGACGCGCCGGAAACCGTGCAGTACGCGCCGGAGGAGCTGCGGCGGCGGCAGCTCGCGGTGGGCACGACGCTGGAAGAGCTGGAGATGATCCTGCACCCCATGGTGGAGGACAGCGCCGAGGCCATCGGCTCCATGGGGGACGATACGCCCATCGCCGTCTTGAGCGAACGCTACCGCGGCCTGCACCATTACTTCCGCCAGGGGTTCAGCCAGGTCACCAACCCGCCCATCGACAGCCTGCGGGAAACCCGGGTGATGACGCTCAAGACCCGGCTCGGCAACCTCGGCAACGTCTTGGACGAGGACAGCAGCCAGTGCGACCTCCTGCAGCTTGAAAGCCCCGTGCTGAGCAACGCCGAGTTCGCGGCGATGACGGCGCGGATGGGGGAAGGGGCGTGCCGGATCGACTGCACCTTCGCGGTGGGCGAAGGGGAGGCCGGGCTGCGCACCGGGCTGGAGCGCATCCGGCGGGAAGCGGAGGAAGCGGTGCGCGCCGGCTGCGCCCATGTGGTGCTGACCGACGAGGCGCAGGGCGAGGACCGCGCGCCGATGCCGATGATCCTGGCCACGGGGGCGGTGCACACGCACCTGGTGCGGCAGTCGCTGCGCACCTTCACCAGCCTCAACGTGCGAAGCGCGGAGTGCATCGACACGCATTACTTCGCCGTCCTGATCGGGGTAGGGGCCACGACGGTCAACGCCTACCTCGCGCAGGAAAGCATCGCTGACAGGCACCGGCGCGGGCTGTTCGGGCCGATGACGCTGAAGGAGGCCGTGCAGCGGTATAAAAAGGCGGTCGATAAGGGCCTGCTGAAGATCATGTCCAAGATGGGCATCTCAGTCATCAGCTCCTACCGCGGCGGCTACAACTTCGAGGCCATCGGGCTGTCGCGCGCCTTGGTGGGGGAGTTCTTCCCCGGCATGCAGTCGCGCATCTCCGGCATCGGGCTGACCGGGATCGCACGGAAGATCCTGGGGCTGCATGAGGCCGCCTGGGGGGGCGAGGCCGTGACGCTGCCGGTGGGCGGCGTGTACAAGCTGCGGCGCCGGGGCGAGGTGCATGCGTTCGACGGCGGGCTGATCCACACCTTGCAGACGGCCGTGGCGACCGACAGCTTCGAAACGTACCGGCGCTACGCGGACGGGGTGCGGCGGCAGAAGCCGGTGGCGCTGCGCGACCTGCTGGACTTCCGCACGGACAAGGTCACGCCGATCCCGGTCGAGGACGTGGAAAGCATCACGGAGATCAGGAAGCGCCTGGTGGCGCCGGGCATCTCCCTGGGCGCGCTCAGCCCGGAAGCGCACGAGACGCTGAGCATCGCGATGAACCGCATCGGCGCGCGGAGCGACAGCGGCGAAGGCGGCGAGGACCCGTCGCGCGCCACGCCGCGCCCGAATGGCGACAACGCCTCGTCGGCGATCAAGCAGGTGGGGTCGGGGCGGTTCGGGGTCACGGCCGAGTACCTGAACGCCTGCCGCGAGATCGAGATCAAGATGGCCCAGGGCGCCAAGCCCGGCGAGGGCGGGCAGTTGCCGGGGTTCAAGGTGTCGCCGCTGATCGCCAAGCTCCGGCACTCGACGCCGGGCGTGACCCTGATCAGCCCGCCGCCGCACCACGACATCTACTCCATCGAGGACCTGGCGCAGCTCATCTACGACCTCAAGCAGATCAACCCGGACGCCGGGGTGTGCGTGAAGCTGGTGTCGCGCTCCGGCATCGGCACCATCGCGGCGGGGGTGGCGAAGGCCAAGGCGGACACCATCCTCATCAGCGGGCACAGCGGCGGCACCGGGGCCAGCCCGCAAACGTCGGTGAAGTACGCGGGCCTGCCGTGGGAGATGGGGCTGAGCGAGGCGCACCAGGTCCTGACCCTGAACCGCCTGCGCCACCGGGTGCGGCTGCGGACGGATGGCGGCATCAAGAC
>CAXTUO010000005.1:0-18567 GCA_964247175.1 uncultured Acetobacteraceae bacterium
ACCCACCCCAGGCCCGGGAGGAAGAGCACCGCACGCCGGTGCGCGCCGACGCCGCGGTGCAGGCGGCGCGCCTCGGCCTGCTGGCCGTGGCGGCACAAGACGTGCTGGCCTTCCCCGACGCGGCGGCGGGCGGGCTGGTGCAGGCGGCCTCGGTGCACGTCCCGCTCGCGGCGTCCGCCGATGCGCGCGTCGTGGCGTTCCGCGCCCCGGACGCCGGGATCGAGCACCTTGCGATCCTGGTCGGCAAGCCGGAGCACGCGGGCACCGCCGGGCCGGCGCCGCTGGTGCGCGTGCATTCGGAGTGCTTCACCGGGGATCTGCTGGGCAGCCTCCGCTGCGACTGCGGGCCGCAACTGCACGCGGCGCTGGACCGCATGGCAGCGGAAGGCAGCGGGGTGCTTCTTTACATGGCGCAGGAAGGCCGTGGGATCGGCCTCACCAACAAGCTGCGCGCTTACGCCTTGCAGGACCGCGGGCTGGATACCCTCGACGCGAACCGTGCCCTGGGTTGGAACGCGGATGAGCGCAACTTCCTGGCCGCCGCGGCCATGCTTGAGCAGCTTGGCATCCGCCGGGTGCGGCTGTTGACCAACAATCCCGACAAGCTGGCGGCCCTGGCCGCCTTTGGGGTGGAGATCGAGGCGCGCGAGCCGCTGGTGATCGCACCGAACGGCATCAACAACCACTACCTGGCGACGAAGATACGCCGGTTAGGCCATCTCCCCGGCTGAGAGGCTGGCACGCTCTTTGCAAAGGCGAAATCATGATCCCACCCACGCCTGGCGCTGACCCCGCTTCCCGCCTTTTCGGCTACGCGACGCCCCCGGACGGCGCGGGGCCGATTGGGCCTGACGGCTACTGGCCGCAGCCACTCAACGTGCCGTTCAGCGGTGTGCTGAAGGCGCTGAACCCCCTGCAGCATGTGCCGGTGGTCGGCACAATCTACCGGGCTGCAACCGGCGACACCATCCCGGCGCCGCTGCAGATCCTGGGGGCCGGCATCTTCGGCGGACCGATCGGCATCCTGGGCGCCGCCGTCATGAGCTTCGTGGGGGCATTGTTCACCATGGGGCCGGACCTGTCGCGCCCTTCGGCCCCGGCCGGGATGTCGGCGACCGGGTCTCAGGCGCCGATGAGCCCGGTCACGCCTGGAAGCCTGCAGCAGGGCGAATATACGACCCTCGCCACCACGACCCCGGAGTTCCTGCAGAGTCCGACCCAATTCGCCGCCGGCGGCGCGCAGCGCGGACACGCCGCCTACCAACTCGCGTCGCAGGAGTGGCTGCGGACCCAGGCGCTCGAAAAAGGGCTGGCATGAGCGGTGAGGCGGCGGGCCAGGCGACGCTGCATCCTGACGGCACCCTTACGCTGGGCAGCATGCGGTGCTGTGCGGCCATCGGACGCGGCGGCATACGGACGCACAAGCGGGAAGGCGACGGGGCGACGCCGGCTGGGCTGCTGCCATTGCGCCGGGTGCTGTACCGCGCCGACCGGACCGCGCGGCCACGCGCTGCCGTGCCGGCCGCGCCCTTGGCGCCGCATGACGGGTGGTGCGACGATCCGTCCCACGCCGATTACAACCGCCCGGTCCGCCTGCCGCATGATGGCCGGCATGAGGCGCTTTGGCGGGCCGACTCGGTTTATGACATTATTGGCGTCCTCGGCTGGAACGATGCCCCGGTGCAGCGCGGGGACGGCAGCGCAATCTTCCTGCACGTGGCCCGGCCGGACCTCGCGCCGACGGAAGGCTGCGTCCCACTCGCGCTGCCGGATTTGCGCGCGGTGCTGGACGCCGGGCTGACGGCCATCCTGGTCCGCGACGCGTAAGGCGCCGCGTCAGGAGTCCCGGCTCAGCCCCTTTTGCGCCAGCGCCGCCAGGTAGGCGTCCCACAACGCCGCTTGGTCCTGGCCCATCCTGTGCAGCAGCGCCCAGGTGTAGATCCCGGTGTCGTGGCCGTCGGTGAAGCGGATACGCACGGCGTAATGGCCAATCGGCTCGACGGCGGCGATCCCGACCCCGCGCTTGCCGGCCACGGTCTGCTTCTGGTCCGGCGAATGGCCCTGCACCTCCGCGCTCGGGCTTTCAACCCGGAGCAGTTCGGCCGGCAGCGAAATGGTGGTCTGGTCGTCGAAGTCCAGTTCAAGGCGCTGCGTCGCGCGCCGGACGCGGATGTCGGTCGGACGCGGCGCCTTGGCCGTCAAGCCGGGGGTGCCTCAAGCGGGGCGTCATCAATCAGGCGCGCTTCCTCGGGCAGCATGATCGGGATGCCGTCGCGCACGGGGAACGCGAGGCCGGCCTTTCGGCTGATCAGTTCCTGCGCCCCCTGGTCATAGGTCAGCGGGCCTTTGCTGACCGGACAGACCAGGATGGCAAGCAGGCGGGGGTCGATGGCTGGGACATCAGACATGGAAACACCCTTCAACTCGCGGGCCGGCTTTGCCGCCCCACGTCGGTCGCGTGCGCACCCATCTGCAGCAGGGTCAGCAAGGTGCTGGCCAGGTCGTCCGGCGTCGGCGCTTCCAGCAAAGCCTGCTTCTCCACGGGATCGAACGGGCAGACCATGGCCAGGGTCACGACCAACGCATTGTCGGGCAGCTCGTTGATCGCATCCCAGTTCGCATCGAACCCGCGGATGTTGAAATAGCTGCGGAGCGCCCGGGTCAGCGTGTCCCGGTCGATGGCGGAGGCCGCCGGCTTGTCGTCCAGGTCACCCCGGAACCGCGCCAGGTCGGCACGCACCCGGCGATAGCCGCGCCGCATCTCCAGCTCCACGCTGATCGCGAATCGGACCATGCCGGTCAGGGCGATCAAGTACCGTCCGTCATCGGTCTCGCTGAACGAGGACAGGCGGCCCAGGCAGCCGATCTTGTAGAGCGCAGGTCCGCTGGGCGTGGAGGGCCGGCTCTCGTCCGGCTGCACCATGCCAATGACCCGGCCTGCCGCCAGCGCGTCCTCCACCATGGCGCGGTAGCGCGGCTCGAAGATGTTCAGCGGCAGCTTGCCCTGCGGCAGCAGCAAGGCTCCGCCCAGGGGAAACACCGGGAACTCCGTCGGCAGCTTGTCCAGGCCGGGTGGGGGCATAAGCTTACCGGAAAAGCAGCGCCGACAGCTTGCGCCGCGCCGACAGGGTGGTGGGATCGGTTAGCCCCCAAGCCTCGAACAGCTTCAGCAGTTGCAGCCGCGCCGCGTCGTCGTTCCAGGCGCGGTCATGCTTGACGATGTGCAGCAGCGCGTCGGCGGCTTCCGCCCGGCGGCCGCTGGCGTTCAGCGCCGCCGCCAGGTCATAGCGCGCCTGATGGTCGTCCGGGTTGGCGGCGAGCCGGCGCTCGAACTCGCCGAGCTGGCTGCTGGCCCGGCGGCCCTCCTCGGCCAGCAGCAGCGCGCTCCGCGCCCCGCTGATCTCGGCATGCTCGGCGATGGCCGGCGGGATCTGCTCCAACGCTTCCCGGGCCTGGTCCTCCTGGCCGAGCGCCATGAGCACACGGATCAACCCGGCCCAGGCAGCCGGGTTCTCCGGCTCCTCCTGCAGCAGGGCGCTGAACAGGCCGCCGGCCTCCTCGAACTGCGCGGCCTCCATCGCGGCCTTTGCTTCCGCCAGCAGGTCCGCGGCCGGCATCGCGCCGCCCGCCAGCTTCAGAAGGCTCTCGACGAACCGTTTGACCTCGCTTTCCGGCAGCGCCCCTTGAAACAGGTCGGCGATCTGCCCTTGCCAGAAGGCGGCAACCGTCGGCACGGACTGCAGCGGCAAGCCGATCTGCGCGAGCTGCTGGACCAACGCCCGGTTGGCGTCGATGTCGATCTTGACCAGCTTGACCCGGCCGCCCGCCGCCCGCGTCACCTTCTCCAAGGCGGGCGTGAGCTGCTTGCAGGGACCGCACCAGGTGGCCCAGAAATCCACCAGCACGGGGACGGTGCGCGACGCCTCGACCACGTCCTGCATGAACGTCTGCTGCGTGCCGTCGATGATCATCTCGTCCGGCGTGACGCCCGCGACGCCGCCCGCCGCGCCGCGCGCCGGCGCCGGACCCGCCTGCCCCGGCCTTTTTTGCGCCCCAGTTTTCTGACCGATGAGCATGTCCATGGAATTGCCTGTCCTGGTGGTCCGTTCGGACATAGATGTTGCGTAACGGCGGAGTGTGCAACCCAGCGCCGTCATTCGGCGAGGCCGCCCGGAGGCGATGCCCGGCTCGCCCCCGCGGTCCGCGAAGTGCTCTTGCGCAACGCGGCGGACCCGCATAAAACGCTGCCACGCCAGGATGCGGGCGTAGCTCAGGGGTAGAGCACAACCTTGCCAAGGTTGGGGTCGAGGGTTCGAATCCCTTCGCCCGCTCCAATTGTGTCGCGACCAGCATTATGCGCCGAGGCGCCCGTCCGGCCTATGCGGGCCGGCCTTCCACTGCGTCTTGAAGTTCGGCTTCGGGCGTGTGCGGCAAGGGTTGACGGTGCACGCGGTCGATCAGCGCGCTCAAGGCCGCGGTTTGGCGGCTGGCATCGAACTCCGACCAGAACCGCGCGCTGGGCGCCACGTCGCGGAACGGGCGGCGCAGGAAGGCCAGGACCTCCGCATCGAACTGCCGGGGCGATGCGGCGAAATCAACGCAGACATGGGGAATGCCCGACAAGGCCAGCACGCGCTCGGTCGAAGAGCCGGGCGTCGTCAGCGCCAGGATCGGGCGGCAGGCGCGGATGTACTCAAACGTCTTCGCCGGGATCTGCACGCCGGGGTTGGTCTCGTTCATGTCGAGCAGCAGGAGCCAGTCGGCCGTCAGCATCTCCTGCCGCGCCTCGCGCTGCGGGACGATGTGGGTCACGACGTGCAGGCAGCCCTGCGCCTGCAAGGCTTGAAAGGCCGGCTCGGCGGGATCGAGGCACTCGGGATCGCTGTAGCCGACGTGGCGGAACTGGATGGCGCCGGCCGGCATGGCGCCGCTCTCGACCAAGCGGTTCAGGCATGCGGCGAACGGCAACGGGGTGCGCGCGCCATACAGCGAGCCGACATGGCTTATGACCCGGCGCGCCCGGTCGGCACGGGGCAGCGGCTCCATCCGGTCCTCGGGGTCGAACCCGTTCCAGATCGTGCTGACCTTCCCCGCCCAGCGGGGATAGCGGCGCATCAGCATGGCGGCGGACGCGTCGGTGTTGGCGATCACGGCATCGGCCTGCTGGATGACCAGCCACTCGGTCGCCCGGTCGATCAGCCGGGCGCGTAGCGCCGTCCGGGACGGATTGCCCCGCAGCGGATCGCGGAAGTCGGCAATCCAGGGCCGGCCGGTCCGCCGCTTGAGCGCCAGCGCCGCCAGATGCGTGACCACCGGCGGATGGGTCGAAACCAGCACCGTGCCCGGCGTGACCTCCGCAGAAGCGGCTGCACAGGCATGAGGCAGCCAGGCGAGCCGGTCATCGTACGGCAGCAGAACGCGCTGCACCCCCTGCAGCAAGCGGCTGATCGCATCGAGCCTGCGCCGGCTGCGTTCCGGGGAGCCGCCGGGCACGCGAATGGCCTGGGTCTCGTCGCTCGGCGGGCCGCCCTGCCCTCCATCTTGCCCGCCAGGCGGCGCGGGGGTGGATGGGCGTTCCTCATACCTGGAGCCGGGCTTGGGAAGGGGGGAGCAGACCACCGAAACCGGCGTGCCCAGCCGGCGCAGGTAGCGGACGAAACGGGATGGCCGGGCTGCGCCGATCGCGTTCTGCGGCGGGAAATAATAGGCGAGCATCAGGACGTGGCGGCCGCCTGCCGGTGGGCACGACGCTTCCGGCGCCGTCGGCACCAGCAGGCCCGCCACGATGCCGGCTGCCTGGCGAACGATGGCCTGCCGTTCCGGCGCGGACAGGAACATGGCTGCGGCGGCGGCGGCGAACAGCGCAACCCAGATACCGTCGAGCGCCGCCTGCAGCGCGAAACCCTCGGCGCGGATCGTGGCCGCAGCGGCGTAAGCAGCAATCATCAGGCCCAGCAGGCGGGCATAAGCGGCGATGCGGACGGGCAGGCGGTGCTCCCGGTCCGCGGCGATCCAGCAGATAACCAGATAGGCGGACCAGGTCAGCAAGGTCGCCCAGGCCGCGCCATAGGTGCCATAGGCCGGGATCAGCAGCATGTTGGCCAGCAGGTTCAAGACGGCCGCGGCGAGCGCGATCTTGCCGATCCAGGCGGACCGCTTGTTGATCAGCAGCAGGCTGCGGAAAAAATCTGCGACGTCCCGCACGACATAAGCCAGCACCAGGATCGGCAGCAGCAGCGGCGGGGGAAGGAAGCGCTCGGGCACCATGACGCGCAGCAGCTCGGGACCGAACACCGCGATGCCGAACCCGGCCGTGGCGACGGCAAAGGTGAAGTATGCGGCGACCCGGGCGAACTGCTCCCGCCATCCGGGGTCGCCCGTGTGGCGGTAAAGCGACACGGTCCAGCTCTTCGCGAAGCTGTCGCCGACCAGGCCATTCACCATCAGGGCGAAGCGGTAGGCCAGCGCGTAGCGCCCAAGCTCGGCCAGCGACACGGCCGAGGCAAGGAAGAAGCGGTCGGAGAAGTGGATGGCAAAATACGACAAGCCCGACAGGATCAGCGGCGCGCCGAACCGGACGAACTCCGGGATCAAGGCGCCCTGCCAATGCCAGCCCACCTCCCGCCGCAGCCGCCAGGCCAGGAAGCCGGCGCTGCCGGCGCTCGTGATGAGCTTGCTGAACACGAAGCCCCACACGCCCGCGCCAAGCCCGCCGATGAACAGGATGTTCAGCCCAAGGTTCAAGCCCAGCGTGACGAGCGAATAGGCGAGGTAAAACCGCGCGTGGCCCCGCATGCGTTCATAAACCAGCACGACCTCGATCGTGCTGGCGAAGAACATGGCGAGAAAGGCCGCCTGCAGCAGCGTGGCCCATGCATCGGTGCCGAACACCGCGCGGCTGATCGCCCCGGAGGCGGCGACGCTTGCGGCCGTCACGCCCCCGCTCAGCACCGCGGTGCCGATGAGCGCGGTCGAAACCACGCTGCGCCCGGTCTCCGGCGATACCTGGTCGTGGTACAGCCGGGCCAGCGCGGTGCCGACCGCCTGGAGGCCGAAGGCGATTGCGACCGTTTGGGTGCTCAGCTCGACCAGCTCGATCAGGCCGTACTGCGCCGGCGACAGGAACCGCGAGTAGAACGGGATCGCCAGAAAGGCGACGACCCGGCCGGCGATGCTGCCGAACGCATACAGCGCGGAATGCTGGACCACGCGCCGTAAGCTGTTCCGGACCTCCTCATTCGGCACAGCTTGGGCGCCAGGCATCGTCAAGAATTCCACGCGACAGAGGGCGGCACAGGGCCGATTGCAGGCGAAATGAGCCGGGCGCACTCCCTTAACGGCGTTTTCCGTAGAAGCCTAGCGGACAGCGCAACTGGTCCCAAGGGCATTCGCCGGGTTCGCACAGTCGGGCCGATGTTCCCGAAAGCGGGTGGCGGCGGCGCCACGCTTGCAACTTCCATCCGGCAACGTTACGCCGCAGCGCACCGCGCAAAGGCCATGATGCCGCGAACGACCAGCCCGCCGCTGATCCTGCACGTGTTCCCCACCTTCGCGGTGGGCGGGGTCCAGGTGCGATTCGCCGCCACCGTCAACCATTTCGGCCGGCGGTGGCGCCACGCGGTCATCGCCATGGACGGGGACCTTTCGTGCCGGGAACGGCTGGACCCGTCGCTCGACATCGCGTTCCCGTCGGTCATGGTGCGCAAGGGCGACACGCTGGGCAACATCCTGCGCTTCCGCCGCGTGCTGCGGCGGCTGCGGCCGGACCTGCTGGTGACGAGCAACTGGGGCAGCATCGAGTGGTCCGTCGCCAACCTCACCCCCGCCGTGCGCCAGGTGCACATCGAGGACGGGTTCGGGCCGGATGACCGGGCCGGCCGGCTGCCGCGCCGCGTGCGGCTGCGGCGAATCGTCCTGCGGGGGCGCTTGGTCGTGCTGCCGTCCCGCACGCTATGGAACATTGCGACCGAGATCTGGCGCCTGGACCCAAGGCACCTGCGCTACGTGCCGAACGGCATCGACCTCGCGCGGTTCGCCGGGCCGCCGCAGCCGGGCGACCGGCCTTGCCCTGCCGCCGGCCCGCTGGTCGGCACCGTCGCGGCGCTGCGGCCGGAGAAGAACATCGCCCGGCTGCTACGCGCCTTCGCCCTGGCCGCGCCGCACGGGCCGGCGGTCCTGGTCATCGCCGGCGACGGCCCGGAGCGCCCGGCGCTGGAGGGCTTGGCGCAGGAGCTTGGGATCGCCGCCCGCGTCCGCTTCGCCGGGCACGTCGCTGATCCTGAACAACTGTTCAAGCAGTTGGACGTGTTCGCCATGTCGTCCGACACCGAGCAGATGCCCTTGTCGCTGCTGGAAGCGATGGCAGCCGGTCTGCCGGTGGCGGCGACCGACGTGGGCGACATCCGCTCCATGCTGGCCACCGCCAACGCGCCCTACGTCACCGCACTGGACGATGCGGCGCTGGCGACTGGGCTGCGGACGCTGCTGGAACAGGCCGGGCTGCGCCAGGCGCTGGGTGCGGCCAACCGCGCCAAGGCGGAACAGGATTTCAACCAGGACGCGATGTTCCAGGCCTGGGCGGCGGCATTCGACGGCACGCTGGGTCCGGTCCAGCCGGGGTGACGCCGGCCCAAGCTTAGGCCGGCCCGGGCTTTAACCCGCGTCTCGCGGAGCCGTCCGCCCCGCCGCGCCAGCGGTCACAAACCTATGAATAGAATATCCTATATACCGATAGTGCAACGATGGTATATGGTGTCACAGGAGCGTGAGGCGGACGGAGGGAGTTTCGTGGGATGCCTAGCCAAACCAAACGGGCCAAGCCTGACGGCGCCCCTCGGGTCGCGGGAAGCGGACCGGCAATGACAGACACGCCGCAGCCGATGGTGCTCAACGGCTGGCCCGGCGAAGCCGAGCCGCAATCGGACCCGTCCCGCAACAGGTTCCGCCACAACCTGAGCCGCATCATGGCAGAGCGGAAGCTGACGCAGGCTGGTTTGGCGCGGACGATGCACGTTTCGCGCGTCGCGGTGCACGCCTGGATCTGGGGCACCTGCTTCCCGGAAACGTCACGGCTGATCCGGCTGGCGCAGACGCTGAACGTGCCGATCGGCATGCTGCTGGAAGGCGGCGACAGCGCCCCCACTCCGTCCAACGAGGAGTTCCTGTTGCTTGAGGCATTCCGCAAGCTGCCGAACACCGCCCGGCTCACGCTGCTGGCCGACGCCTATGAACTGACGAACCAAGCCAGCCTCGGCAAGCTGCAGCCCGGCGGATCGCCATAACGGCCAGCGTCTCAGAACGCCCCCTTAGCCTGCGCGACGAACACTTGCTCAGGAGCTGTTGGAAACGCGCCGTTCTTCCCGCGGTGCGTGAATACGCCTTCCACCACGAGGCTTAGCGCAACTCCAGCGCGATCTCCCGGAACAGCCGCGCCGGGAGGCCGCTGCCGGAAACCGCCCTCATCGGACGGTCGTCGTCGTTGCCCAGCCAAACGCCGATGACCGTGCCTCCCACAGCGCCCACGAACCAGGCGTCGCGGTAGTCCTGCGTCGTCCCGGTCTTGCCGGCCACCAGCCTGCCCGGCACCGCCGCCGCCCGTCCGCTGCCGTGGGACACCACGGCCGCCATCATGTGCGCCATCGCCGCGGCCAGGTCGGGATTGACCACGCGGTCCTGGACGGGTCGCGGCACGCGCAGAGTATGCCGGTCCGCTTCAATCGTATCAACAGATTGCGGCGTCACGGAGCGCCCGCCATTGAACAAAGTGGCGTAAGCTGCAGACAATTCGAGCAAGCCGACCTCGCCGGTCCCGAGCGCTAGGGAGAAGTTATCGGGCAGGCTGTCGGTGATGCCCAAACGCCGGGCCACCGCAATCACCGCGCGCGGGCCGCCCGCCTGCTGCATGATCCGGACCGCCGCCGTGTTCAGCGACTGCGCCAAAGCCTCTTCCAGCGTCACCGGGCCGTGGAACGTGCCGTCGAAGTTCTGCGGCGACCAGCCGCCAATTTGCAGCGGCGCGTCCAGCACGGTGTCGTCCGGGTGCAGGCCGTGCTCCAGGGCGGCGAGCCACACGATGGGCTTGAACGCCGACCCGGGCTGGCGCCGCGCGGCGGTCGCGCGGTTGAAGGGGCTGGCGCGCCAGTCCCGCCCGCCGACCATGGCGCGCACGGCGCCGGTCGCGGCGTCCAGCACCACCACAGCCCCCTGCCCCACCCCAGCCGAAGCGCCGGGGCCGTCAAGCGTGGCCACAAGCCGCGACTCGGCGACCGATTGCAGCCGGGCATCGAGCGTCGTGTGCAGCACGGCGTCAGCGCCGGGCGAGATCAGCGCCTGCGCGGAGTCGGCCGCCCAATCGGCGAACCAGCCAGCGGTGGCAGGACGCGGCGGGAAGGCGATCTGCCCGGCGGCGGCGTCCGCCTCGGCCTTGGAGATGATGCCGGTGTCGGCCATGGCGGCCAGCACCTCCCGCCCCCGCGCCGCCGCCGCGGCGGGATCGCTGCGCGGGTTGATGCGGGACGGGGCGCGCGGCAGCCCGGCGAGCACCGCGCATTGCCACAGGTTCAGCTTGCGGGCGGACACGCCGAAATACATCCGCGCCGCCGCATCGACCCCCCAAGCGCCGGACCCGAGGTAAACGCGGTTCAGCCAGATCTCCAGGATCTCCGCCTTGGAGAAGGTGTGCTCCAGCCACAGCGTCAGCATCACCTCCTGCACCTTGCGGTGCAGGGTGCGGGCGTTGGTGAGGAACAGGTTCTTGGCAACCTGCTGCGTGAGGGTCGAGCCGCCCTGCACCAGCCGGCCCGCGCGGAGGTTCACGAAGGCCGCGCGGGCAATGCCGATCAGGTCGATGCCGGGGTGCCGGTAGAAGCGCCGATCCTCCACCGCGACCGCGGCGGCGGGCAGGAAGCGCGGTAGGTCGCCGAGGCGCAACGGGTCGCCCACCACGTCGCCGAACGTCGCGAAGACATGGCCGGCGCGGTCCTGCAGCGTGAGGCCTGGCCGCCGGATGGCGTCGAGCGCGACCTCCGGCCGTGGCAGGTCGCGGCCAAACCACGCCAGCACCAAGGCCAGCGCCAGCGCGCCCCACACGGCCGCGATGACCCCCACCCGCACCGCCCGCCAGGCCAGGCGGCGGCGATCCGGCTTGAGTGCCGGGGTCGCCCTGGGCGCCACGGGAGGCCTAGGCGCCACGGGAGGCCTGGGCCGGTGCAGCGGCGTCGAGGTCGGCGCGCGGGCCAAGGCTCAGCGCCGGGCGGCTTGGGAAACCGGCGAGGCAACGGCCACACCCTGCCGGGCAGGGTCGCGCATCGCAGGATCAGGGACAGCATGGGAGGGCGGCATGAAAGCGTTGTTCCCCGACGCGACCGAGGGTCTCGCGGAGGTGTTCCGCGCCATGCGCCGGAATGGCAACCCGGCAATTGACGTAACCATACAGGCACAAGTGGCGCCGCGCGACCTGCCGGCAATGCAGGCTAGGTACGGCTTCATACTGGACGACCAGACGGCTTTGCCGATGGAGGGTGTGCAGTTGACCGGCAAGGCTATCGGCCTGATCGCCGGAAACCGCACGCCGGAACCTGGCGAGACGCTGATTCGGTGCGCGTAGAAAATCGCCCGCCGGGTCGCGAGCGGCGAGCTTGCCGGGCAACGCCCCCTTGGCGGCGCCCGGGTCGGTTGTGCTAAACCCGTGGCCAGTGTGGGCGTGGCGGAATGGTAGACGCTGCAGACTTTTGATTGGAGTGCCCGCGGGGAAACCCGCGGCGTAGAACCGCCCAAATTCGGGGAACGCTAACGGCCCGCCGTGGCCCAGGCCAATCCCGAGCCAAGCCCCGGCAGCGCCCGGGGACGGTGTAGAGACTAGACGGGGGGCGCCTAAAGCCTGCGGGCCATGGCGAAGGGATAGTCCAGACCACGAACGCCTTTGCGCAAATGGCTGTGCCATTTCGCAGGGGCGGCGGCGAAAGCCGAAGTGGGATGAAAATCTGAGTCCCGGAAGGGAGTGCGGGTTCGAGTCCCGCCGTCCGCACCATCACGCCGCCGGCACCCGCCGGCGCAGCAGCAGCCCGGACGCCGTGAGCACTGCCAGCGCCAGCGCCACCGGCGGGAACACCACCCAGTTAACCGCCGCCCAGCCGAGCGTCACCAGCAGGTGGCCCGACCAGAACGAGCCGAAGGCCATGGTGCCGAACACCAGGAAATCGTTGAAAGACTGCACCTTGTTGCGCTCTTCCGGCCGGTGCGCTTCCAGCACCATGGCGGACGCGCCGACGAAGCCGAAATTCCAGCCAAGCCCCAACAGGACCAGCCCGGCCGAGAAATGCGTGGCCGACAGGCCCGACAGCCCCGTGGCCGCCGCCGTGCCGGTCAGCAGCAGCCCGGCCGCCACGACCCGCCGCGCGCCGAACCGGGCAATCAGGCTGCCGGTGAAGAAGCTCGGCAAGTACATGGCGACGACATGCCATTGCAGCGCCCAGTTGGACGCGGACAGCGGCAGCCCGCACAGCCGCATGGCCAGGGGCGCCGAGGTCATCACCAGGTTCATCAGCGTGTAGCTGACCACGCCGCAAACCACGGCGACGACGAAGCGCGGCTGGCGGATGATGGCCGGAAGCGGGCGCCCGCGCGCAAGCTCCGCCGGCGCCGGCCGCGGCAGGTCCACGCCGGACAGCACGGCCATCGCCACCAACGCCACGGCGGCCTGCGCCAGATAACTCACGACGAACAGGTTGGGCGACCACAGGTCCATGGTCCAGGTGACGAGCTGCGGCCCCAGCACGCCGGCGAACACGCCGCCCGCCATGACCCAGGACAGGGCTTTGGGCCGGAACGCAGGACTGGCACCATCCGCCGCGGCGAAGCGGAAGGACTGCACGGCTGAGGCATACAACCCGGCGAACAGCGTCGCCAGGCAATACAGCGGGAAGGATTGTTGCAGCAGCGCCATTGCCGCCAGCAGCCCGGCCAAGACGCCGCAGCCGCCGCCGGCCATGAACGCGGCCCGGCGGCCATAACGGCGGGACAGCCAACCTACGGGAAGGGTGCCGGCTGCCTGGCCGACGACGAACACGCTGATCGGCACCGTGGTGAGCGCCGGGTCGGGGGACAGGGTGCTGCCGATGATGGCGCCGGTCGCGTAAACAACGGACGCGTTGGCCCCCGCCAGCGCCTGCGCCGCGGCGAGCCGCAGCACGTTGGCCTTGGCGCGGTGGTCCTCGGGGGCGGTCTCGGCGGCGGCTGACATGCGGCGGGTTTAGCGGCATTGCCCGGGTTCGGCCATATGGCGGTGGGCCGGGACAAGGCCCGGGAACACCGAGGCGGTTCAGCCGTTACGGCCGGCATGACGATCACCCCGTATGGCCACGCCGATGCCGGCGCCGAGGTCCACCGCATCACCCTGGGCGGCCCGATGCTGCGAACCAGCATCCTGACCTTCGGCGGCGTGGTCGAGCGCATCGACGTGCCGAACCGGGCCGGGCAGGTGGCGAACGTGGTGCTCGGCCTCGACAGCCTGGACGGCTACCAGCACCGCAGCCCGCATTTCGGGGCGCTGACGGGCCGGTTCGCCAACCGCATCGCCGGCGGGCGGTTCATGCTGGACGGGACCGAGTACCGCCTGGCCTGCAACAACGGGCCGAACGCGCTGCACGGCGGCCCCCACGGCTTCGGCAAGCGGGTGTGGAGCATCGAGGACAGCGGCGAGCGCCACGTGACGCTCGGCCGGCTCAGCCCGGATGGCGAGGAGGGCTACCCCGGCGCCCTGCATGTCCGCGTCACCTACACGGTGGACGGCCCGGAACTGCGCCTCGACTACCGCGCGTCCACCGACAAGCCCACCGTGCTCAACCTCACCAACCACAGCTACTTCAACCTCGCGGGCGAGGGCAGCGGCGACGTGCTCGGCCACCTGCTGCAGGTGGAATCCGATGCCTTCCTGCCCATCACGGAAACCTCGATCCCCACGGGCGAGGTCCGCGCCGTGGCCGGCACGCCGTTCGATTTCCGCACGCCCGCGCCGATCGGCAGCCGCATTCGGGACGCCGACCCGCAGATCCTATACGGCCAAGGCTACGACCACACCTGGGTGCTGCGCCCCGGCGCCGGCCTGCGCCAGGCGGTGCGCCTGCATGAGCTGGCCAGCGGCCGGGTGCTCGACGTGCTGACCGACCAGCCCGGCGTGCAGGTTTATACCGGCAACCAGTTGACCGGCACGCTCGCCGGGCCGAGCGGGCACAGCTACCGCCAGGGTGACGCCGTGTGCTTCGAAACCCAGCACTTTCCCGACAGCCCGAACCAGCCCGCCTTCCCCAGCACCGTGCTGCGCCCGGGAGAGGAGTTCACGTCCACAACGGTGTTCCGCTTCACCGCGCCCCCCGCGCGTTGACGTACAGCGCATAAACCGACTGGCCCGCCGCCATGAACAGCCGGTTCCGCTTGGGGCCGCCGAAGCACAGGTTGGCGCAGCGTTCCGGAAGCTGGATGCGGCCGATGGGTTCGCCCCCGGCGGAGAACACCATCACGCCGTCCAGTTCCGGCGTCCCCATGCCCCAGCCGCACCACAGGTTGCCGTCCTCGTCCAGGCGGAATCCATCCGGCGTGCCCGGCCCGGCGTTGATCAGCACCCGCCGTCCCGTGATCCGCGTGCCGTCCCCGAAAACGTCATAGGCCAGGATGTTGCGCGGGCTGGCCCGGCTCTCGACCACGTACAGCACCCGCTCGTCCGGCGAGAAGGCGAGGCCGTTGGGTCCGGCGACCGAATCGTCCAGCACCGTCGCCTGCCCGGTCGCGGGGTCAAGGCGATACAGGTTCTGCGGCAGTTCCTGCTCCGCCCGCGCGCCCTCGTAGTCGCCGAGCAACCCGAACGGTGGGTCGGTGAACCAGATCGAGCCGTCCGACTTCACGACGACATCGTTGGGCGAGTTGAGCCGCTTGCCCTCGAACCGGTCCATCAGCACGGTAATGGTTCCGTTATGCTCGGTCCGCGTCACCCGGCGCCCGCCGTGCTCGCAGGTGACGAGGCGGCCCTCCCGGTCCCGGGTGTTGCCGTTGGCGAAATGGGACGGGCGGCGGAACACGCTGACCGCGCCGGTTTCCTCCTCCCATTTCAGGATGCGGTTGTTCGGGATGTCGCTGACCAGCAAATGCCGGGCATCGCCGAACCAGACCGGCCCCTCGGCCCAGCGCAGCCCGGTGGCCAGGCGCTCGACGGCAGCGAGCGGGAGGCGGTACTGGGTGAAGCTCGGGTGCAGGACCTGCACCGCCGGGTCCGGGTAGAAACTGCTGGGCTGCCACATGGCGATGGTCCTCCGCTGTCCCGCCGCCTCCTATTCCGCGCGACGGGTTGGGCGGTTTCTGTTATATACACCTTATCGCAGCAACCCTGCGGGAGGACAAACGCCGTGCGGACCCGGATGCTGCGGCCCTGGCTGGCTGTGATGGCGGCGGCCGCGTGCCTGGCGTGGCCGGCGGACGGCTTCGCGCGGGCCAGCGGCGGCTATTCCCGGCCGGGCGCCTCCAGCCGGACGCCGTCTTTCGGCAGCAGCAGCAGCGCCCCCCGCACCCCATCGTTCGGCGGGGGGAGCGGCGGCTACAGCCGGCCCTCCTTGTCCTTCCCGCGGCCGGCTTGGACGCCGCCGTCATCGCCGGGCGACCGCAGCTTCTCGCAGGACCGGTCGGGCGCCGCCTTCAACAGCTACCGCAGCCAGCAGGACGCGCCGCTGCGACGCCCGGAACCGCAATACGCGCCACGCCAAGCTGCGCCGAGCCAATATGCGTCCCGGCCATACGGTTCTGACCGGTCCGGCTGGTTCAGCAACCGCGGCTGGTCCGCGCCGCCGCCCGCGTTCGGCGCCAATCGGAGCTTCGGCGTGTGGGACGGGCTGTTCCTGGGCGCGCTGCTGAGCAACCTGGGCCATGCCGGGTCAAGCGACTTTTTCCACAACAACCAGAACGATCCCGGCTACCGGCAATGGCGGCAGGAAGCGGACCAGCAGGCGCAGGGCGACCCCGACCTGCGCGCCAAGCTGGACGAACTGGACCGCCAACTGTCGGAGCGCGACGGGGAGCCGGGCACGCCCGGCGCCCTGCCGCCTGACGTCCCGCCCGAGGTTGCCAAAACGCCGCCAAGCCGCACGCCCGGCGTGCCCGGCGGCGGCTCCGATTGGGTTTGGGCCGTGCTGCTGGCCGGGGGCGGCGGCATCGCCTTCCTTGCCTATCAACGCCGCCCTTCCACCAACGGCCTTTCCGGAGGATCAGCCGTGCGCCCGCCCACGAACGCCCTGCAATCTGCCGGCACCCTGCTGCGCCACAAGCTGTCGGGCGAGAGCTACGCGCCGTCGAAGTTCCGCGTCGGCATGACGCTGGCGCTCGACCCCACGCCGTTTATCCTCGCGGGCAACAGCATCAAGCTGCCGCAGCCCGAAGGCAGCGGGCCGGTCAGCGTCAGCGCAATTGGACACGTGTCGTCCGGCAACACACGGCTTTTGCGGCTTTACCTGCCCGACGGGCGCACCCTCATCCAGCTCCACCTTGACCCCGCCGGCGACCCCGACGAGTGCCGCCTGTTCGGCACCATCGACGAAGTGACGCCGGCCGACCCCGGCGAATGGGGCGCCTGGCTCGACCCGAACGAGGGCATGATCGGCTGGCCGGAGTTCCAGACCAAGGATGGGAAAACCTATTCCCGCGTGTGGGCGCCAGGCGGTAGCCGCGTGTCCCCCCGCGCGCTCACGGAAACCATCGAGGGCCTGTCCGGCAGCCGCACGGTGCAGAGCCAGGCCATGCTGTATGCCGCGCCGACCGGCAGCCCCGGTCCGGCGCCCGCCACCGAGTACATCATGGTCTCGGCGGTGCAGGACGGCGGACGGGCCTGGGTTGACATCCGGGCCGGCATCGACCTCAACCCGGCCACGCTCCAGCTCGCATAGGACCCCATGGACAGCATCCTCGCCACGTTGCAGATGGGCTTGCCCGTGCTGGCCGGCCAGTTCGCCGCGACGCTGGCGCTGCTTGGCATCGGCATGGCCTGCTACATCGCGCTGACCCCGTTCAACGAGTGGCGCCTGGTGCAGGAGGGCAACGTGGCGGCTGGCGTCGTGGTGGCGGGAACCCTGGTGGCACTCGCCTTGCCGCTGGCGGCGACGCTGGCGACCAGCGTGCTGGTGCTCGACATCGTGCTGTGGGGTTTGGTGGCGCTGGTCATCCAGCTCACGACGTTCTTCCTTGCCGCCACGCTGCTGCGCGGGCTGCGCGCGATGATCGAGGCGGGCAACGTCGCCGCCGCCTTGGTGCTGATCGGCATCCAGATCGCGGTGGCGCTGCTCAACGCCGGCGCGATGGCCGGATAAACTGAAGACGCAAAGAAAACGGGGGAACGCCATGATTACATTCATCCGCAACC
The DNA here is from genome assembly GCA_964247175.1 of uncultured Acetobacteraceae bacterium. Taxonomy (GTDB): domain Bacteria; phylum Pseudomonadota; class Alphaproteobacteria; order Acetobacterales; family Acetobacteraceae; genus CAHJXG01. The sequence continues at coordinate 17,396 of CAXTUO010000005.1, forward strand.
TGGTCAGCGTAAAGGCCGACCGAGCCGTGAACAACGCCGTCGAGGCCATCGTGCGCTGGGACCCACAATCCGCCACCGAGGCCGAGCTTCGCACCATGGAGCAGCATCTGGACGACCTCGGCCGCCAGGTCGCCCAGGCCCGCATCGCGTTCGACAAGGAGAAGCGCGAAGCCGATGCCATCATGATGCTGTCGCAGCAGCGCATGGCCGCCGCCGAGCAGATCCAGCACCGGATGGAGTCCGAAACGGACCCGGCCCGCAAGTCCGAGCTGGAGCGCAGCCTGGGCACCATCGTCTCCATGCTGGAAACCATGGCGCCCGACGTCGAGCGCGAGAAGCAGGACGCCGTTGACGCCGGGGATTTCCTGCATTCGCTGGAGGGCGCCTACCAGCAGGCCGGGCAGAAGCTGAAGTCGGCGCGGGACGACCTGAACCGGGCGCAGCGCGACATGGGCCGGGCGGAGCAGCAGCGCGACATGGCGCAGCAGCGAGCGGAGGCCGCGCGCCAGGCCGCCGGGCTGTCCACCGCCACCAGCGGGCTGAGCGTTGCGCTCAAGGCGATGCAGGACAACGCGGCGCGCAACCTGGCCGACGCGGAAGCGGCGAACGCCAAGGCCAAGCTGCTCGCGCCGACCCGGCCGGAGCAGGACGACCCGAACATCGCGGCGGCGATGGCGCAGGTCCAGGGCAAGCAGCCGGCGCCCGTGAACCTGAACGACCGGCTCGCGGCGCTGCGGCAGAAGCAGCTCGGCGGCGGGTCGGCCAAGCAGATCGGCGCGTCGTAGCCCCCTGCCCTGGCGCCCGGCGCCTCATCGGGTAGGGTGAGGCTGGCGGCGCGGGGAGGCCGGCATCTTGGACGCACCGGACTACCTGATCCCGGATTACCTAATTATCGGCGGCGGCACTGCGGGCTGTATCCTGGCGGCGCGCTTGTCGGAGGACCCGTCCTGCCGCGTCACCCTGCTGGAGGCCGGGCCGGAAGACCGCGACGTTTGGATCCACATCCCCGCCGGCTACGCCCGCCTGTTCGCCAGCGGCAAGTACGATTGGCGCTTCGCCACCGAGCCGGAGCCTGAACTCAACAACCGCAGCATCGCCTGGCCGCGCGGCCGGGTCCTGGGCGGGTCGGGGTCGATCAACGGCCTGGTGTTCCTGCGCGGCTCGCCGCACGA
>CAXTUO010000006.1:0-18435 GCA_964247175.1 uncultured Acetobacteraceae bacterium
CCCGCACCCTGGCGTCCCCGTTGCAGATCGTGCTGACCGGCTGGGGCCTGCTCGTGTCCGGCGAGCTGCCGTGGCACCTGGCGGTGTCGCTGGCGCGGGTCCTGGCCGGGCTGGCAATCGGGCTGACGGTGGGCACCGGGCTGGCGCTGGCGGCCGGGCTGTCGCGGCTCGGCGAGGACATCGTGGACGCGCCGGTGCAGATGCTGCGCACCTTGCCGTTCCTGGCGCTGGTGCCGCTGTTCATCCTGTGGTTCGGCATTGGGGAAACGCCGAAGATCGCGCTGGTGGCGCTCGGCACGGCGTTCCCGATCTACCTGAACCTGTTCGCCGGCATCCGCGGCGTGGAGCCGCGGCTCGTGGAGATGGGCCGGGTGTTCGGCCTGGACCGGGCCGGCCTCTTGCGCCACGTCGTGCTGCCCGGCGCGCTGCCGTCCGCGCTGGTCGGCCTGCGCTACAGCCTGGGCGTCGCCTGGCTGTCGCTGGTGGTGGCCGAGCAGGTCAACGCCCAAGCCGGCATCGGCTTTCTGATCAACGACGCCCGCGACTTCCTGCGCACGGACGTCATCATGGTGGGGCTGGTGCTGTACGCCCTGCTGGGCCTGCTGGCGGACGCCCTGGTCCGCGCCCTGGAACGCCGGCTGCTCGCGTGGCGGCCCGCTTTGGTGAGGAGCTGACCGCCATGGACGCAAACCTGAACGTGGAAGCACACGACCGCAGCGGCAGCGCCCGCATCCGCAACCTGACCCGCCGCTTCGGTCCGGCGGACGCCCGGCCGGTGCTGGACGCGCTCGATCTCGATATCCAGCCCGGCGAGTTCGTGGCGCTGCTCGGCGCCAGCGGGTCCGGCAAGACCACGCTGCTGCGCACGCTGGCCGGGCTGGACCCGGTGCCGGAGGACGCGGTGGTCGCCCTGCCGCGGCCCGTGGCGGTGGCGTTCCAGCAGCCGCTGCTGCTGCCGTGGAAAAGCGTGTGGCGCAACGTGGCGCTCGGCCTGCCCGGAGGCGCCAAAGGGGAGGCGGGGGGCGACGCCCGCGCCCGCGCAGAGGCTGCGCTGGCCGAGGTCGGGCTGGAGCACCGCCTCCATGCCTGGCCCGCGACCCTGTCCGGCGGCGAAGCGCAGCGGGTGGCGCTGGCCCGCGCCCTGGTGCGCGCGCCGGGCCTGCTTCTGCTGGACGAGCCGTTCGCGGCGCTGGACGCCTTGACCCGGCTGCGCATGCACGCGCTGGTGCTGGACCTTTGGGCGCGGCACCGCCCGGCGACCTTGCTGGTGACGCACGACGTGGACGAGGCGGTGGCGCTGGCCGACCGCGTGCTGGTGCTGGCGGGCGGGCGGATCGTGCTCGACTTGCCGAACGACGCGGCCCGGCCGCGCCGCCGCGACACCGCCTCCTTCGCGGCGATGCGCGACCGCCTGCTCGACCGCCTCGGCGTGCGGGAGCACGCGGCATGAGCGCCCGCCGCGCTTTGCCGGCGCACCTTCTCTATGGAGATTTTGCATGACCATCGGCCTGACCCGGCGCGGCCTCGGCGCCGCCGCCCTCGCGCTTTCGCTCCCAAGCCTGGCCCGCGCGGCGGGGCGGGTGCGGATCGGCTACCAGAAGAACGGCTCGCTCGCGATCATGCGCCAGCAGCGCCGGCTTGAGACGCAGGGGCTTGCGGCCGATTGGGTCGAGTTCTCCTCCGGGCCGCCGCTGCTGGAGGCGCTGAACGCCGGCGCGGTTGATTTCGGCGCGACCGGGGACACGCCGCCGATCTTCGCCCAGGCGGCCGGCGCCGAGCTGCTGTATGTCGGCGGCCAGCCGGTCGCCGGCGCGAGCGAGGCGGTGCTGGTCCCGGCCTCCAGCCCGATCCGCACGCCCGCCGACCTGCGCGGCAAGCGCGTCGCCTTCACCAAGGGGTCGAGCGCGCACTACACGCTGGTACAGGTGCTGGCCAGCGCCGGGCTGAAGCCCTCGGACATTCAGCAGGTCAACCTGCAGCCGCCCGACGCCGGCGCCGCGTTCCGCACCGGGGCGCTGGACGCCTGGGCCGTTTGGGACCCGTTCTTCGCCATCGCCGAGGCGGAGCCGGCCACGCGGGTGCTGACCACGGCGGAGAAGGTGGCGCCCACCAACTCGTTCTTCCTCGCCAGCCGGCGCTTCACCGAGCGGGAGCCGGGCACCGTGCTGGCCCTGCTCGACGCGATCAACGCGACCGCCGACTGGGCGCGCGCCAACCCGGAGGCGCTGGCGCAGACGCTGGCCGGCATCACCGGCGTGCCGCTGCCGGCCCAGCGCGTGTCCGCCGCGCGCGGCGTTTACGCCGTGCAGCCGATGGACGAGGCGATCATCGCCCGGCAGCAGTCCGTCGCCGACACCTTTGCCGGCCTGCGCATCATCCCGGCCCGCATCGACGTGCGCGCCGCGGTGTGGCGGCCGGAACGCCCGCGTGCGGAGGCACGGCCATGAACGCACTTTCGCCTTCGCGCCCGCTCGACATGATGTGGTTCCTGCCGACCGGCGGGGACGGGCGCTACCTCGGCTCGGCGGAGGGCGCCCGCCCGGTGGACAACCGCTACCTGCGGCAGATCGCCCAGGCGACGGACCAGCTCGGATACCATGGCGTGCTGCTGCCGACCGGCGCGGGCTGCGAGGACGCGCTGGTCACGGCGACCTCCCTGATCCCGTTCACCGAGCAACTGCGCTTCCTGGTGGCGCTGCGCCCGGGCCTGACGCTGCCGGGGGAGGCGGCGCGGCAATACTCGGCGCTGGACCGCATCAGCGGCGGGCGCGCCATGGTGAACCTCGTCTGCGGCGGCAACCCGGCCGACCTCGCCGGCGACGGGCTGACGCTCGGCCATGACGAGCGGTATGCCCACGCCGCCGAGTTCCTGCAGATCTGGCGCGGCATGATGGCCGGGGAAACCGTGGAGTTCTCGGGCAAGTACTTGTCCTCCCACGGGGGCCGCATCCTGTTCCCGCCGGTGCAGGCGCCGCATCCGCCGGTTTACTTCGGCGGGTCCTCGCCCGCCGGGCACGCGCTCGCGGCGGCGCAGGCCGACGCTTACCTGACCTGGGGCGAGCCGCCGGCCGCGGTCGCGGAGAAGATCGCCGATGTCCGGAACCGCGCCGCGGTGCATGGGCGGACGCTGCGCTACGGCATCCGCCTGCACCTGATCGTCCGGGAAACCGAGGGCGAGGCCTGGGACGCCGCCCGGCGCTTGATCAGCCACCTGTCCGACGACACCATCGCCACCGCGCAGCGCAAGCTCGCGGCCGAAAGCGACAGCGAGGGCCAGCGCCGCATGTCCGCCCTGCACGGCGGCTCGCGCGAGCGGCTGGAGGTTGCGCCCAACCTGTGGGCCGGCGTGGGCCTGGTGCGCGGCGGCGCCGGCACCGCGCTGGTCGGCGACCCGGCCACGGTGGCCGCGCGCATCCGCGAGTACCAGGCGCTCGGCATCGACACGGTGATCGCGTCCGGCTACCCGCATCTGGAAGAGGCTTACCGGGTCGCCGAGTTGCTGTTCCCGCTGCTGGACGTGTCCCGCAGCGAGGCGCCGGTCCGCGCCGCGGCGCCGGGCGGCCCGAGCCTGCGGACCGGGGGCGGGTCGTTCATGACCACCGACGCCACCGCCGCCGCGCCCCGCGTGCGCGCAACGACGTAAAGGGCGTGCCGCCGCGGTTTTCGTGACCAGGCATGACGCCGGCGCCAGCCTTGCAATAAGGACGCGAGGCTGGCATCGCGCCCTTCGAACGGCATAGGCTCACCGGGCTGTGCCGTTGGGGGTGTACGATGACCGAGTATTACGTCGCGGCGCTCGGGCCTGCTCACGTCCAGGGCCTGTTCATCGGCTTCCGCGGCCTCGAGCCCGGCGGAAAGCTGTGCTGGCCGCTGCCATGGGCGGAAACCTGGTCCGAAGCCGCCGTCGTGGAGGGCGCCGCCGAGCTGAACGACGGCGTCGAAGCCGCCGCGGTGCCGAAGGACGCGGTCCACGCCCTCGGCACCCCGCCGCCGCCCGGCAAGATCGACGGCGACGCCGGCCCGGTCGTGCGCAACACCGCCGCGAACCGCCAGGCGCTGGTCCTCGCGGCCCGCCAGGCCGTCGCCCGCTTGGAAGCGTTCGAGATCCCGCGGTCGTGCGACCTGATGCGAGGCGGCGCGGAGGTTGCAAAGGCGCTTGGGGCGCTCCTGCCGCTGCTCGGGCGTGCGGAGAACCTGGAGAACGACCGGCTGTGGCGCTTGCGGGCGGAATTGCTGGCGGCGTGGCGCTGGGACGACAGGAAGCGCGGCCAGGAGGCCGTCCAGGCGGTGCAGGACGCCCTGGGAGCTGCCGGGACCATCCCCGCCACGCCGCGCCGGCGTCCGGCGCGCTTGCCGCAGGAACCGGGCCGGGCGGAACCTGCCATCCTCCGGCGCGTATCGCCGGCCCCGCCTCCGCCGCCGCCGCCGCCGGACCAAGAGGTCGTCCGCAAGCTGCCGCGCCCGTGATGGACGGGGCCGGGATGAACGCCATCGCGCGGGAAGAAGGGACGGAAGCCTGATGGGATCGGACGCCGCCAGCATCGTGTCCATCGGCGAGATCGTGGCCGAGATCATCGCGGAAGAGCGCGGCGTCGGGTTCCGCGGGCCCGTGCGGCTGCACGGCCCTTACCCGTCCGGGGCGCCGGCCATCTTCATCGACCAGGCGGCCCGGCTGGGCCATCCGGCCGGCCTGATCTCCTGCGTGGGCGACGACGACTTCGGGTGGGTCAACGTGGAGCGCCTGCGCCGGGACGGCGTGGACACGGGCGCCATTGCCATCCACCCGGATCGGCCGACCGGCACCGCCTTTGTGCGCTACCGCGACACCGGGGAGCGCGACTTCGTGTTCAACATCCGCCACAGCGCCGCCGGTCAGACGCGCATCACCGACGAGGGGCGCGCGCTGCTGGACCGCTGCGGGCACCTCCACGTCATGGGATCGTCGCTGTTCTCGCCACCGCTCGTCGAGGCGGCGGAACAGGCCATCCGGCACGTCAAGGCGCGTGGGGGCACGGTGTCGTTCGATCCCAACGTTCGCAAGGAAATGCTCGCCGCGCCGGGGATGCGGGACGCGCTCGGGACCGTGCTCCGGCAATGCGACCTGTTCCTGCCGTCCGGCCCGGAGCTGACGCTTCTGACCGAGGCCGCTTCGGAGGCGGGCGCCATCGCCGAGATCCTCGGCCTCGGCGTGTCGGCCGTCGTGGTGAAGCACGGCCAGGACGGGGCGAGCTACCATGATTGGGACGGCGCCCTGCACATGGCGGCGTTCCCGGTGGAGGAGATCGACCCGACCGGCGCCGGCGACTGCTTCGGCGCGACCTTCGTGACCTGCCGGCTGCAAGGCCGGGGCGTCGAGGACAGCCTGCGCTACGCCAACGCCAGCGGCGCCCGCGCGGTTGGCGTCCGCGGCCCGATGGAGGGCACGTCGGGCTTCGCCGAGCTGGACGCCGTCATCGCCGGGGCGGGCGCATGAGCACGGACGCCCTGACCGCGCTCGCGGCGCCAGGTGCGGCGGGCATCGTGTCCGTATGCTCGGCGCACCCAATGGTCATCGAGGCGGCGCTGCTGCAGGCCATGGAGGACGGCGGCCCGGCCTTGATCGAGGCGACGTGCAACCAGGTCAACCAGGACGGCGGCTACACCGGCATGACGCCGGCCGGCTTCCGCGGCTTCGTGCACGGCATCGCGGACCGCCTCGGCGTGCCGCGCGGCCGGGTGGTCCTGGGCGGCGACCACCTGGGGCCGAACCCGTGGAAGCACCTGCCGCCGGCCGAGGCCATGGCGCGCGCGGAGGCGATGGTCGCCGCCTATGCCGCCGCGGGCTTCGAGAAGCTGCACCTGGATTGCAGCATGGGCTGCGAGGGCGAGCCGGCCAGCCCCGGGGACGCCGTGGCCGCCGGGCGCGCGGCCCGGCTCGCCGCCCGGGCGGAACAGGCGGCCGCGCCGGTCTATGTCATCGGCACGGAGGTTCCGACGCCCGGCGGCGCCCTCGGTGCGCTCGACCACCTGGAGCCGACCCGGCCGGACGCCGCGCTCGCCACCTACGCCGTCCACCAGGCGGCGTTCCGCGACGCGGCGGGCACGGCCTGGCCGCGCGTGGTCGCCCTCGTCGTGCAGCCCGGCGTCGAGTTCGGGCATGAGGACGTGGCGGTGTATGCGCCCGGGCCGGCCCGCACCCTGGCCGAAACCCTGGACCGGATGCCGGGCCTGGTGTTCGAAGCGCATTCGACGGACTACCAGCCGGAAACGGCGCTGCGCCAACTGGTGGGGGACGGCTTCCGCATCCTCAAGGTCGGACCCGGCCTCACCTTTGCGCTGCGGGAGGCGCTGTACGGGTTGGACGCGATCGCGGCCGTGCTGCGGCCCGGCACGGCGTCGGTTTCGGCCACCATGGAACGGTTGATGCTGGCGCAGCCGCGGGACTGGCAGGGCCACTACCCCGGCACGCCGGACGAGCAGCGCCGGCTGCGGCATTACAGCTACAGCGACCGCATCCGCTATTATTGGCCGATGCGCCCGGCGCAGGAGGCGGTGGACGGGCTGCTGGCCGCGCTGGGAGGCACCCGCATCCCCGAAACCCTCATCAGCCAGCATTTGCCGCGGCTGCATGGGCGCGTGATGGCCAGGGTGCTTGCGCCGGATGCCCGGGCCTTGCTGATCGAGGCGGTGCGTGATGTCCTGCGCGCTTATTCCAGAGCCTGCCGCGGCGCGGCAACGCCGCAAGGAGCGTGAACCCTGTCGCAAGCCAAGACACTGGACGGCAAGGTGGCCGTCATCACCGGCGCCGCCCGCGGCATCGGCCGGGCCATCGCGCAACGCTGCGCGGCCGAAGGAGCGCGCGTCGTGATCGCCGACCTGAACGAGAAGGGCGCCCAGGACGCGGCAGCGGCCATCGGCCAAGGCGCGCTGGGGCTTCCCCTCGACGTGACCCGGCAGGAGTCCATCGACGCGACCGTCGCGGCGGTGGTCGCGCAGTGCGGGCGGCTCGACATCCTAGTCAACAACGCCGGCATCTTCGACCTGGCGCCCATCGCCGAGATCACCCGGGACAGCTTCCGCCGGGTTTACGCCGTGAACGTCGAGGGGCTGCTGTTCACCTTGCAGGCCGGCGCCCGGCAGATGATCGCGCAAGGGCACGGGGGCCGGATCATCAACTTCGCGTCCCAGGCCGGCCGGCGCGGCGAGGCATTGGTGGCGGTGTATTGCTCGTCCAAGGCGGCGGTGATCTCGATCACCCAAAGCGCCGGGCTGGACCTCATCAAGCATGGCATCAACGTGAACGCCATCGCGCCGGGCGTGGTGGACAACGAGCACTGGGACGACGTGGACGCGCGGTTCGCGCGCCACGAGGGCCTGCAGCCCGGCGAGAAGAAGCGCGCGGTCGGCGCCGCCGTGCCGTTCGGCCGCATGGCGCGCCCGGAGGAGATCGCGGGCCTCGCCGTTTTCCTGGCCGGCCCGGACGCTTCCTACATCGTGGCGCAAACCTACAACATCGACGGCGGCAACTGGATGAGCTGACCCGTTTCCCTTTTTTGGGAACGGTGGTATCCAACAAACCTGAACCAAGAGGGGAAATGGACAGCATGCTGCGCAAAGCTCTTGCCGCCGCGACGATCCTGGCCGCGGGCGGCCTGCCGACGCTGGCGCTTGCGGACGCGACGCTCACGATCGCGACGGTCAACAACGTCCAGATGATCGAGATGCAGAAGCTGTCGCCGGAGTTCGAGCGGCAGCACCCGGACATCCACCTGCGCTGGGTGGTGCTGGAAGAGAACACGCTGCGCCAGCGCGTCACCACCGACATCGCGACCAAGGGCGGCCAGTTCGACGTCCTGACCATCGGCAACTACGAGGTGCCGATCTGGGCCAAGCAGAAGTGGCTGGCGCCGTTCGACAACCTGCCGGCCTCCTTCGACGTGGACGACATCCTGAAGCCGGTGCGCGACGGCATCAGCTACGAAGGCCACCTTTACGCGCTGCCGTTCTACGCCGAGAGCGTGATGACGCTGTACCGGACCGACCTGTTCAAGAAGGCCGGGCTGACCATGCCGGACGCGCCGACCTACGAGCAGATCCGGCAGTTCGCGGACAAGATCACCGACAAGGCGAACCAGGTGTACGGCATCTGCCTGCGCGGCAAGCCGGGCTGGGGCGAGAACATGGCCTACTTCTCGACGCTTGTGACCGCCAACGGCGGCCAATGGTTCGACACCAAGTGGGACACCACCATCAACACGCCGGAATGGAAGGCCGCGCTTTCCTACTACGCCGACATCCTCAAGGCCGACGGCCCGCCCGGCGTGTCGTCCAACGGCTTCAACGAGAACCTGGCCCTGTTCACCTCGGGCCATTGCGGCATGTGGATCGACGCCACCAGCGCCGCCGGCACGGTGTTCGACAAGAAGCAGTCCCAGGTCGCCGACCAGGTCGGCTTCGCCGCGCTGCCGACCGGCAGCTTCAAGGGCGGGCCGACCTGGCTGTGGTCCTGGAACCTCGCCATCCCCGCGTCCTCCAAGCAGGCCGACGCGGCGCGGCAGTTCATCACCTGGGCGACCTCCAAGGAATACGCCCAGCTTGTCGCGAAGACCGACGGTTGGGTGAACGCCCCGCCCGGCACCCGGGCGTCCACCAACACGCCGGAATACAAGGCGGTGGCGCCGTTCGCCGACTTCGTGGTGGCGGCCATCAACAACTCGAACCCCACCGGCCAGACCAAGAACCCGCGGCCCTACACCGGCGCGCAGTACGTGGGCATCCCGGAGTTCCAGGCCATCGGCACCCAGGTCGGCCAAACCGTGGCGGCGGTGCTCGCCGGGTCCAGCACGGTGGACCAGGCGTTGTCCTCCGCGCAGGCGGCCACGGCACGGTCGATGCGACAGGCGGGCTACGGCAAGTAGCCGGGGCTCACGCGCTGCTCCGGACGCGAGGGCGGCAGCGGGGTGGACCCCTGCCGCCCCGTGCGTTGCCCGGAGCTTCATGACAAAACTCGACGCCGCCGCCCTTCCCGGACAGGCTAAGCTGCGGCGTGGACAACCGTGCCGAGAACGCCAGATGTTTGGAAAGGCCGCGCGGCGTCCAGCACCGGGCGGAGCGGCGCCTCCAAGCGGCAGGTGAAGCAGCCGCCTTGCGACGCGCGGGCCGGGCGACCCGGCGCCAGCCTGTTTGCGCATCGGCCGATGCTGGCCGCCGATTTTGGCCGACGACGTTCCGCCTTGCCGGCCTTTGCGAGGCCTGTCTGCGGCGTAACCGCCGGTGCGGCCTCTATTTTTCTAGCGTGTCTCGCCTTTATTCCATTAATGTTGCCGGAACGCTGCACCTAGCCGGGCGCGGAACGCAGCCTCGCCGTCGCACGGGCCTGCCAGGCCGGTCCGGTAAGCAGGTCTTTCGATCTAGTTCTCCTCATTGGTTCGATACCCTTCTTCTGGCCCACGACGGGCCGGATGCCTGCCGATAGGTTCTCGGTTCGAAAGCAGAATGGAAAGCTCACTGAAATGGTGACGACTTCGGCGGCCTGGGCGGCGCCCCATGGGGGAACCGCCCGGCAAGCCACGGCTGGACGCGACTGGGACCTGCAGAAGACCGAGACGGTCGGCTTGCCGGTGCACGCGCTGCGCACCGCCGATGCGGGCCGGGCGGCGGAGGCCGTGCTGGATTTCATCGAGGGCATGGCGAAGGACGTGGTGCTCGTGACGTTCGCGAACCCCGGCGTCGCGCCGCTGGCGCGTCGTTCCGCGTCGTTCCGGCGTTCGCTTCGCGAGTTCGACGTCGTGTTGCCGGACGGCATCGGGCTGTGCATGGCGATGCGCTGGCTGCACGGCCTGGACGCCAAGCGGGTCAGCTTCGACACCACGTCGCTCGCCCCGGCCCTGTTCGCCCGCGCGCGGTTCCGCGGGCTGCGGATCGTGCTCGTCGGCGGCGTTCCGAAGGTGGCGGAACAGGCACGCGCGCAGATTGCCGCGCATTTCCCGGGCATCCAGATCATCGCTGCCTATGACGGCTACGGCGACATGGCGGCCAAGGCCGCCTCCGTGGCCGAGCTTCGGCCGGACATCGTGATCTGCGGCATGGGCAGCGTCCGGCAGGAAGCGTTCCTGCTGGAGCTCAAGCACCAGGGATGGCGCGGATGGGGCTTCACCTGCGGGGGCTACCTCGACCAGCTCATCGGCGGGATCGCCTATTACCCGCGCTGGATCGATGCGGCCAACCTGCGCTGGGCCTACCGGCTGCTGCGGGAGCCGGGCCGCCTTTGGCGCCGCTACCTCATCGACTACCCGTATTTCGGCGTCCTGGTGCTGGCTGCCAGCCTCCGGACGCGACGGCAGGCCCGCCCGTGATGCGGGACGTTCCCACCACTGCCAAGCAAACGCACGGGCGTTCTTGGTTCCGCATGGCTATTGCCCAAGCTGAGCGGCGCGGCGAGCACACAGGGCGGAGGACACAAGCGTGAACGTGTTGATCGACGCGGGATCGGATGATTGGAATGCGGACCAGCGTTCCTCGTCCGGCCGACTTTACGACCCGGTTCCCGGGGGCAGCCCGCCGGCTTGGGACGTCAAGGGATTCCTGAAGCGCCGCAAGCTGCTGATCCTCGGGGTGACGCTCGCTGGGATGACGGCCGCCACGGCGGTGATCCTGGCGCTTCCCAAGTCGTACCAGGCCACCAGCGCCGTCATCTTCCAAGGGGACCGCGCCGAGGTGGTCCGCCTGGGCGACACGCAGCGCGACACCCCGTTCGCCCCCGACACGCTGGCGAGCGAGGTCGAGCTGCTCACCTCGGACGAGTTGCTCCAAAGCGTGGTGAAGAGGCTCAACCTCGTCGCGGACCCGGAGTTCAACTCGTCGGCGCCCCGTCCCCAGCCGGCGCGTCCGTCGCCGCTCGACCCCGTGCTGGGCTACCTTTCGACCACCTTCGCGCCTGTCACGCGGGAAGCCGACCGGCTGCTGGCCACCGTGCGGCCCCCGGAGCCGGCCCGCACGCCGGAAGAGGCGGCGCGGCGGGAGCTGAGTTCCACCGTCACCGCCGTGCGGTCTAAGCTTGCCGTTTACCCCGTGGGCGTGTCCCGGGTCATCCGCATCGGCTTCACCTCGCAGCGCCCGGAGATGGCGGCGCTGGTCGCGAACACGGTTGCAAGCGTTTATGTGGACTCGCTGCTCGACAGCAAGACGCAGAACACGCAGGAAGCGCATGAGTGGATCGACCAGCGCCTGAACGAGCTGCGTGACCGCGCCGCCAAGTCCGCCCAAGCCTATGAGCAGTTCCGGTTCAAGAGCGGCCTGGCCCGCGGCAAGGACAGCACGATCACCCAGGAGCAGATCACCCAGGTCAGCACGGAGCTGACCCTGGCGCGGCAGCGCGCGGCGGAAGCGCAGGCGATCTTTGACCAGACCCGCGGCAACGGCCTGGCCGACCTCGACATGCTGGCCAGCGCGACCGGGTCCTCGCTGCTGCCGCGGCTGCGGGAGCAGCTTGCCACGGCCACGGCGCAGGCGGCGGAAAGCGAGGTGCGCGACGGCGCCGACAACCCGCGGCGGATCGCGCTCCGGGCACGGGTGGCCGACATCACCCGGTCGATCGCGCAGGAGCGGGAGCGCATCCGCCAAACGGCGCAGAGCCGGGCGGCGGTGACCAAGAGCAACGAGGAGCGGCTCGCCAAGACGCTCGATGAGCTGACGGCCCGCCTCGGCCGGTCGGACGGCGACCTCGCGCAGAGCCAAGCCTTGGAGCGCGACGCCGCGGCGGACCGGGAGCTTTACACGAGCTTCATCAACCGTGCCCGGCAGACCGATCCCGCCGTCAACTACCAGGCTGCGAACGCCCGGGTGCTGTCCCGCGCCGCCGTCCCGCTGCAGCCCGCATCCCCGAACAAGAAGGTGCTGCTGCCCGCGGCGCTGATCTTGTCGCTGGGCCTGGGCACCATGGCCGCGTTCGTGAAGGAAAGCGGGCGCCGCGGCTTGACCAGCATGGGCGTCGTCGAGCGGACGACGGGGCTCACGCCGATCGGGCTGATCCCGCTCGTGTCCCGCAGGAACCGCGTCCTGAGCCGCACCTTCGAGGACGCGGTCGCGTTCACCCTGGCCCGGGTGACCACCCCGTCCAAAGGCGTGATGCCGCGCAGCCTGCTGGTCACCTCGGCGCTGCCGCAGGAGGGCAAGACCAAGACGTCGATCGCCTTGGCGGCGGCGGCGGCGGCGCGGGGCTTGCGGGTCCTGCTCGTTGACGGCGACCTGCGCTCCCGCTCGCTGTCCTCGGCGGCCGGCCTTGACCGCAGCGACCGGACGCTGATCGAGGTCCTGCGGCGCGAGATCCCCATCGAGGAGGCGATCCACGACAACGCCGCCTGGGGCTTCCCCGTGCTTCCCGCCGGGGCGCTGGCGACCAGCCCGATGGGACTGCTGGCCACCGGGGAATGGGAAGGGATCCTGCGGAAGCTTGAGCAGATGTATGACCTGGTGGTAATCGACTCGCCGCCGGTCCTGGTCGCCGGCGACACATGGCTCATGGCCCGCCATGCGGACACGACCGTGGTGCTGTCACGGTGGGGTTCGACGCCTTTGCCGACCGTGGAGCTTGCCATCAACCAGTTGATCACCGCCCAGGCCAACGTTGCCGGCCTGGTGCTGACGATGGTGCCGCCCCGCGAACACGGCACCTACAACGGCGGGGACGCGGTTGTCTTCTCGCCGCAGATGACGCGCTACTACGATGGGCAGCGCCGCTTGTCGTAATAAAATCCGCTGGGTCCATCGGGGCGACTCGGGTGCGGCGGCTGTTGCTCGGTTCAAAGCCGGCGCGGCCGCCGCACTTCGTTGCGTGAAGGGCGGATGCCTGCCTGTTGTTTTACCTGCTTGTTGAGCAATCAAGATCTGGACGTGGTCATATGAGACAATCCGCTGCGAAGGCGACCTTTTGGGCGGCGATGGAAACCGGGGGCGCCCAGGTTTCCTCTTTCGTCTTCTTCGTCGTTTTCGCCCACATCCTGACGCCCGACGAGTTCGGCACCTATGCCCTCGCCATGGCCATCGTGGGCACCGTCAACATCCTGCTGTTCCAAGGCTTCGGCGACGCGCTGATCCAAGCCGATCAGCCGGACGAGAGCTACGTTTCCACGGTGTTCTGGACCAACATGCTGTTGGCCGTGGGGATGATCGCCGTGCTGCAGGTGATCGCCCTGCTGGGGCCGATGCTGTTTTCCGAGCCGATGTTCCGCCCGGTGATCTCCTGCCTTTCCTTGATCTGCATCCCGCGCGCCATGGTCAGCGTGCATTCAGCGCTGGCGCGGCGCGAGCTCGACCTCCGGGTCTTCGCGATCCGCACGATCTCCGGCTACGTGATCGGAGGCTTGGTCGGCCTGGGGCTTGCGCTCAATGGCTGGGGCGTTTGGGCCTTGGTCGCCTCGACCTTCGTCCAAACGGTCGTGATCGTGCTGGTCATGTGGCAGGCGAGCGATTGGCGGCCCAAATGGGTGTTCTCCGTCCCGGCCTTCCGTGACCTGCTGGATTTCAGCAAGCACTTCATGGCCGCCAGCATGATCACCTCCTGCATCGACGACTTCGGCAGCATCTTGATCGGCCTGAGCCTCGACGTTTCGGCGGTGGGGTACTACGCGCTGGCCTTGCGCGTCATCCGTTCGGTCATCATCGTGACCATGACGCCGCTGCAGCTCGTGATGATGCCGGTGCTCAGCCGGATCGCCGACAACCGGGCCAAGTTCGGCGCCTCCTACATCGACATGGTGGTCATCGTCAGCACGGTCTGGGTGCCCGCGGTCGCCGGGCTTGGGCTGGTCGCGAAGGACCTGATGCCGATGATCTTCGGCGACCAATGGCACAACGCCGTGCCGGTGCTGCAGGCCATGTGCTTCGCGTGCCTGACCACGCCGCTTTGGGCGTTCGCCGGGCAGGCGCTTTCGGCGCTCGGCCGCCCCGATGCGTTTGCCAAGATCGCCTTCCGGCAGCTTGGGCTTTACTGCCTGGCATTCCCGGTTGCGGCCCATTTCGGCATCGTCGCGGTCGGCTTCGCCTGGGCGGCGCTTTCCGCGGCCATGGTGCCCATCACCTTGGCCGCGCTGCGGCAGTCCTTCGGCCTGGACGTGCAGCAGCTCATGCTGAAGGTCGCGCGGATCGCGCTGTCCGGCGCGGTGATGGTCTGCGCGGTCCTGCTCGCCCGCTCTGTCCTTCCGGTCAGCCTGTGGTCCATAGCGGGCGAGGCCGCGGCCGGGTCGGTGGTCTATGCCGTCGTGCTGGAAAGCTTGTTCCTGCCGGGCCATCTCGCGCGCATCCTTTCGATCGTGCGTGGGGCCATTCCGGTGTTTAGTTCTTGACCTGAAAGCAAACGGCGATGATCCCGAAGCATATCCATTACGTCTGGGTCGGCGGCCCGCTGCCCGAGGCGCAGCGGTCCTATATCGATAGCTGGCGCCAAACAAACCCTGACTACGAATTCACGCTTTGGGACGAAAGCAACATCGATTTCTCGATCGCCGCGCTCAGCGACGCCTACAACAAGCGGAAATGGGCCAAGGTCGCGGATATCACCCGCCTTGCCGCCATCCTCCGGCACGGCGGCATCTACCTGGACACGGACATCCAGCTTCATAGGCGCCTGGACCCTCTGCTTCATCACAAATGCTTCTTTGGATTTCAGGACAAGGAGCGTTCAAAGGACTGGGTGGCGAACGGGGTCATCGGCGCGGAAAAAGGGCATTGGTTCATCGAGCATGCGCTCACGAGCCTGCTCAGCATCCGGTCGCTGCCGGGCCTTGAGCGCCCGACGGCGTTCGGGCCGAAGCTCATCACGCGGCTGCTGATCGCGGAAGGGCTGCAATCGTACTCGCCGTCCGGCAGCACCGTGAAAGACATCTTCGTTTGTCCGACCGAGTACTTCTTCCCTTACCCGTTCGGCACGGAGTTCCGCAGCTCCTGCATCACCCCTGACACCTACGGCGTGCACTTTTGGGAGCGGTCCTGGGACAAGAGCGTGCCGGCTTGGGTCCGGGTCGCCAAGGCGGTCCGCGACCGCGCGCTGCGGCTTTCCCAGGCAGCCTGACGGCCATGGAGGGCACGGTCCAGGTTTCCTCGCGGCCGGACGCGGTCCCCGGCCAGCCCGGCGCCGTCGGTGCAACGTCCGGCCGCGCCAAGGCCGCGATCCGGCTCGACGGCGTGGCCGAGACGTCGGCCCTGGGCAGGACGGCGGCGGAGCTGCTGGGCGAATTTGCCGATGTGGCGTTCGGTGGCGGCCATCCGCCGGAGTCCAGGCCTTGGCGCCAGGCGGCCCGTGGAACGGCCCTGCAATGGTGGTCGGATGCCGGCCCCACGGTGCCGCCGGAGGAAGCCGGCGCCTCCGACGCAACCGTTGATCTCGGCCGGCGCGCGACGGGGCAGGAAGGGCGGAGCTGGTGCATCGTTGACGCAACGGGCGCACCCTTGTTCCAGCCGTTCCACGCCTTGCCCGTTTGCTGCAAAGCGCCGTTTGTCGCGTCGTTGAACCTGATCGAAAGCGAGGATCGCGGCGTCACGTGGCAGCTCGTCGCCGATGCCCATGTGTCCAGCGCCAGACCGTATCCTGAGCTGCTCGACGTCCTGGGGCGCACCGCCATCCGCCTGCTGCGCATGGCGCTTTGCGGCGGCAGCGCCCCGCGGCGTCCCTGGGTGCCGGAGCCTGCGCCGCTTGGGCCCACGCAGACGCTGCAGGGCGCGCGGCGTGCGAGCGGCCTTGCTTGGCTTCGGGCGCGCGTCGGCGGCGAGATGTACGGGGTCGCCCTCCTGGACCGCCGGCCGGAGGAGTTCCTGCGGGATCAGCCCTGCCCGGCCGCGCAGTGGGTGCAGATCCCGCCGTCCCAGGGCTTCATCGCCGACCCGTTCTTCTGGCCCGGGCAGCCCGGCGTGCTGCTGTGCGAAACGTACCTGCACCGCACGGGCCTCGGCGAGCTCACGGCGCTGTCGATCGACGCCGGGCGGATCGTCGGCTCCGAGCCGCTTCCGCTCGGGGTGGACAGCCATTTGTCGTATCCTTCGACCTGGGCGGAGGGGGAGCGTGTGTTCTGTCTGCCCGAAATGGCCGCCTCGCGGCGGCAGGTGCTGTATGAGCTGAAACGGGGCACGGCGCCGGAGCCGCTTTGCGTCGTCGCCGAGGACATCGGGATGGCCGACCCGACCTTGATGAAGGTGGATGAACTGTACTGGATCGCCTACACCGACACGGACATCGGCACCTACGACAACCTGTGCCTCCTGCACGCGCCGCGGCTTGAGGGACCTTGGTCTCCCCACGCCGGGAACCCGGTCAAGATCGACGCGCGGTCATCGCGGCCCGGCGGAACGCCGTTCAGGGTCGGGGCCGCGCTGTACCGCCCGGCGCAGGATTGCTCGCGCGAGTACGGCGGGGCGCTGACGATCAACCACGTCGTGTCGTGCACCCCTGACGCTTACCGGGAGGAGCCGGTCGCGGCCTTGCGGCCCGACCCCGACGGAGCCTTCCCGGACGGGCTGCACACGCTTTCGTTCGGCAACGGCCTCGCCGTCATCGACGGCAAGCGGAATTCGTACAATCCGGCCATCCTCACCCATAAGCTGGGCCGCCGGCTGGTCGGTTTGCCGAGAAGGCTGCTCGGCGGCAAGTCCTAGCGGGCACGCAGCCTCTCGAAGGAATACGTGACCGGCCTCACAACGGGTGGCGTAGGCTCCGTGGCCCGCCAACCCGGCCTCCAACGCGCGGAACAAGCCGTCCCTCGGCGCAGGGTCCCATTCGACACCGGCCCCGCCCCGGGGCAGGATGGGCGTCCCATGACGGAGGAGGCGGCAGCCATGGACCACGACCTAATCCTGCGCAACGGGCGGGTGCTGGACCCCGGCGCCGGGCACGACGCGGTGGCCGACGTCGCTTTCACCGCGGGCAAGGTGGCGGCCATCGGCGCCGGGCTGCGGGGCCGGGTCGTGCGGGACGTGTCGGGCTGCCTCGTCATGCCGGGCCACATCGACTTCCACACCCACGTGTACTGGGGCGGCACCTCCATCAGCATCGACGCCGACCGGCTCGCGCGCCGGGCCGGCACGACCACCTGGGTCGATGTGGGGTCGGCCGGGCCGGGCAACTTCGCGGGGTTCCGCAAGCACGTCATCGAGCCGAGCCAAACGCGCATCCTGGCTTACCTGCACGTGAGCCACGCCGGCATCTTCGCCTTTGCCCCCTCGGTGATGGTGGGGGAAAGCCAGGACATGCGCCTGATGGACACGGAAACCTGCGCGGCGGTGGCGCGGGCCAACCCGGACCTGATCCGCGGCATCAAGGTGCGGGTGGGCGCCAACACCAGCGGGGTGAACGGCATCGCGCCGCTGTATCATGCGCTGGAAGCGGCGGAGCGGGCCGGGCTGCCGGTGATGTGCCACATCGACCGCCCGCCGCCTCGCTATGCGGACGTGCTGGCGGAGCTGCGGCCCGGCGACACCCTGACCCACTGCTTCAAGCCGTTCCCCAACGCGCCCTGCCACGCGGACGGCCGGGTGCGGGATGCGTGCTGGCAGGCGCGGGAGCGTGGGGTGATCTTCGACATCGGCCACGGCAAGGGGTCGTTCGACTTCGCGGTGGCGGAGGCGATGCTGGCCGGCGGCTTCCCGCCCGACATCATCAGCTCGGACGTGCACGTGCTGTGCATCGACGGGCCGGCGTACGACAACATGGAGACCATGAGCAAGTTCCTTTGCCTCGGCATGGCGCTGCCGGACATCGTGCGCGCGGTGACGGCAGCGCCTGCTGCCGCGTTGCGGCGCCCGGACCTCGCGGACCTGTCGGTCGGCAGCACGGGGGATGCCACGGTGATGCGGGTGGAGGAAGGGCGCTTCACCTTTGAGGACGTGTCGGGCCAGCTCCGCACGGGCACGCAGCGCTTCGCGCTGGACAGCGTGGTGGTGGCCGGCAGGCTGTGGCACCAGGCGGACACGGCGGCCCTGGCCGCGGACTGAGCGCCTGGCGCTTACGCAAGGGAGGAACGCGATGCGCGGGCTGGACGGGTTGCGGGTCTTGGTCACGGGAGCGGCGCAGGGGATCGGGCTGGCGGTCGCCCGGCGCTTCGCGGAGGAAGGCGCGCGCGTCGCGCTCAACGACCGTGACGACGGGCCGGCGCTGGCCGCGGCCCATGCCTCGCTGCCGCCTGTCGCCGCCGGGCCGCACTGCGCCGTGCCGGGCAACGTGGCGGAGGAGGCGGTGGTGGAGCGGTTCGTGGCGGCGGCCATCGCCGGGCTGGGCGGGCTGGACGTGCTGGTGAACAATGCCGGGATGCAGATCCCGGGGGCGAGCGACGCGCTGGACATCGCCGATTTCGACCGTGTGCTGGCGGTCAACCTGCGCGGCGCCGTGCTGTGCGCCCGCGCCGCGATCCGGCACTTCCTGGTGCAAGGGCGCGGCGTGGTGCTGAACAACTCCTCCGTGCACGAAATGGT
>CAXTUO010000007.1:0-18141 GCA_964247175.1 uncultured Acetobacteraceae bacterium
TACAACCAGTCCTGGCCGCTGATCGCCGACCCGGCGCAACGCTGGCAATACCTGCTGAACCACGAGGCCGGCCTCCGCTGGCACCGCGACTTCGCCAAGACCCACGGCAAGCCGCGCTCCTTCCCGGAATGGGGCACCGGCACCCGGCCCGATGGGCACGGCGGCGGCGACGATCCCGTGTTCATCCGCAACATGCTCAACTGGATGCGGGAGGGCGGGCCGGTCGATTACGCCTGCTACTGGAACTACCGCGCCCCGGACTACGACGCCAAGGTCACGGATGGCCGCCTGCCGGAAGCGGCCAAGGCGCTGCATGCCGGGCTGCAGCGGGGCGCCTGAGCCGGCCGCTGCGGCCAGCCTTCACCGGGGCAGCGAAGCGTAGAGTTCGGCGGTCCGCCGCGCGATCTCCGGCCAGGTCGGGACCGACGCCGTGAGCGCCGAAACGCGCGCCGTGCAGGCGGCGGCGAAGGCGCGGTCTGTGATGAAGCGCGCCATGGCGGCGGAGAGTGCGCCCACGTCCTCCGGTGGAACAAGAAGCCCGTGCTCACCGTCCCGCACCGCCTCGACGAAGCCGCCGAGGCGCGACGCGAGGATCGGGCGGCCGAAGGTGATGGCCAGGCTCAGCACGCCGCTCGCTTCGATTTCGCGGTACGGGAACGTGGCGACGGTGCCAGGCGCAAAGAAGCCGCCCACCTCCGCATCCCCCACGAAGCCCGGCTCCACCGTGACCCGATCCGCAACCCCATGCTGCCGGATCAGGCCGTGCAGCGGCGCGAGATCCATGTAGGGATTGCCGACGATCCGCAGCCGCGCCTGCGCGCGCAGCGCCGGGTCCAGGCGTGCGAAGGCCTCGATCAGCAGGTCGGCGCCCTTGTACGGCTTGATCTTGCCGAACAGCAGGAAGGTGATCTCCCCCTGCATGGCGTCCGCGCCGTTTTGCGCCGATGCGCGCCCGAGCAGCCCATGCGGCATCACCGAAACCCGGTCTGTCCGTTCTCCATGGGCCAGCAGCCGGGCGCGGCCCTGCTCGGTGTGCACGATCAGGTGGTCAACGTCCGCGAACACCGCCTGAGTGCCGACCCGCTGCAGGCGGTTGACGGGGTGGCCGTTGAACGGGTTGGTGTCGTGCACCGTCAGCACCAGCGGGGCGATGGCGCGCAGCCGCTTGAGGAAACGCCGGTCCACGACGGGGAGCGGCAGCCATTGGAAATGGATCACGTCCGGCCGCTCCCGCCGCAGCCGCCGCACCAGCGCCTGCATCGACCAGGCGTGATCGACCCCCTTGATGCCCAGCAGAAGCGCCCGGGGCAGGCGTGCGAGGGCCGGGGCGCCGGCCACCCGGTAGAAGCTGGCGTGCAGCGGCGCGCCGTCGGGTGCGCTGTCATTCGGGCCGGGCGTGCGCCCGTGCAGCACCACCTGGTGCCCCTCCCCTTGCAGCCCGGCCGCAAGCGCCGCGTCGTAGGGCAAGGTGAACAGCGACGGGTCGATCAGCGCCACCCGCAAGCTGCGGCTCATTGCGCCCACGCCTCGTCGGGCACCGCATCCACCCGCGCCGGGTCCCTTGGCAACCCGCTCATGGGGTAGCCGAGCCGGCGGGCGAGTTGCGGCAGGACTTCGGGATCGCGCTCATGGTCAAACTTGCGCGAGAACAGGGCGGGGCTGGACAGCAGCCGGGGCAGGTCGTCCCGGGTCATCACCTTGGGTCCGGGAAAGATGATCTCCCGCCCGTAATGCGGCGCCACCTTGTCGCGCCACGGGCCGTTGCGGACCAGCGTCTGCATGATGAGTTCGTCGGACAGCAGGAGGCGGCTGAGATAGCGCTTGATGGGCTTGGCGATCGGCGCGCGCGCCTGCCATTCGCAAAAGGAGCGCGGCAGGATCGACCATTGCGAGCCTTTGAAGGCGAGCTCGAAGCCGGACGGCGGCCGGCGCGGCCCTTTGAACTTCACGGCACGGTGCGGCAGCTCGATCATCGGGTGCCAGCGCAGGTGCCAGTCATCGGCCGGCAAGGTCGAAAGGTGCCGCATCTCCACAAAGACTTGATCCGGATCGGCGGCAAGCGCCTGCCTGATCTGCTCCATTGGCTTGATTGGATAGCACTGCCCACTCAGATTGACAAAATGCGTCCACTCGGCGGAAGCCTGCAATGCGATGGCGATGGCATCAAGCTGGATGCGCGCGAGGCTCCATCCGCCCCAGTTGGTGAAGCGGGGCCGCATGAGGATCACGTTCGGATGCTCGGCCGCGAGGGCCTTTGCCATCTGCCAGATGCCGCGCCGTTCGGCCTTGAGGCCCAGCATCGACTTGCGGTCGATGTGCAGGATGATCGTGTCGCGGTGCGGGCCGCCGCCGGGCCGCGCCAAGGCTTCGACGAGCCAGCGCAGCTGCTGGGGCCGATGGTGGGCCAGTATGAAATACGCTATCCCGGTGTGCATGGCCGTTAGATGGCATCGGCGCAACCCGGCCAAAAGTCACAACCGCTTCAAACCCGCCCAGGCGGCCTGCACCGCTTGGCGCGTTGCTGCGTTGCATCACCCGTAAGCTTGGCCGGGCGGCGCTTGCCGGCCCGCAGGAAAGGACGTTAGGCATGTCGGAGGTTGCTCTCCTCGACGAGCGGTTTGAGAAGACGCCCCCGCCGGCTGATGAGTCGGTCGTTTCCCCGGCGCAACTCCTGGCGACCCTTCGCCGCAACTGGCCCTTGATCCTGTTTTTCGGCCTGTTGTTCGGCACGGCCGGGTATGCCTACACCGTCACCTCGGTGCCCAAGCAGTTCACCACGGCGGGCACCCTCTCGATCGACATGGAACGCTTCGCCGTCCCGGCGCTGCAAGGCGCGCTCAGCGGCGACGGGTTGGCCGACCCGATGCCGCAGGTCCGCAGCGAGGTGCAGATCCTGACGTCGCGCTCCCTGCTGCAGGAGGTCGCGGACGAGCTGCACCTGATCGACGACCCGGAATTCAACAGCACGCTGCGCCCGATGCCATGGGGCGAGAAGATGAAGCGGTCGATCGCGGGCGCGCTGCCGGACGCCGTGGCCGAGCCGCTGGCCGCCACGGGCCTGCTGCCCGACGTTTCCAAGCCGATCGAGCCGCCGCCGGAGGCGGTGGTGAAGGACGGCGTGATCGGCAGCATCGCGCAGCGCCTCAGCATCATCAACGACAACCGAAGCCTGATCGTGCTGGTGCAGTTCACCTCGAAGGACCCGAACACGGCCGCCGCCGTGGTGAACAGCGTCATCAAGAACTACACGTCAGACAAGGCGCAGGGCCGCATCTCCGCCAACAGCGACGCCAACTCCGAGCTGTCGCGCCGGGTGGTGGAAGCGCGGAAGGAGATCGGCGACCTTGAAAGCAAGATCGCCCAGACGCGGGAAAAGTACAACCTGGTGCAAACCCGGGCCGGCAGCGTCAGCCAGCAGCAGCTTGAAGACCTGTCCAGCGCCCTGACCCGCGCGAGCGCAGACCGTGCGCAGGCGGTGGCGAACGTCCAGCGCGCCGGCGCGATCGCGCGGACCGGCGGCATCACGTCGAGCGACAACGTCGCGGTGCTCGGGTCCGGCACCATCAGCGGCTTGCGGGACAAGGAAGCGGCGGCCGACCGCCGCCTCGCGCAGCTCTCGACGACGCTGGGCCAAGGCCATCCGCAGGTCCGCGCGGCGCAGGCGGAGCTTGCTTCCGTGCGCAGCGCGCTCGCGGCGGAAACCCAGCGGGTCATAGCTTCGCTCGGCGCCCAGGCTGATTCGGCGCGGGCGCGCGAGGCCGACCTCAAACGCCAGCTTGAAACCGCGCAAAAGAATGCCGGTGGCCTCGCCGCGGTGCAATCCGAGTTGCAGCAGCTTGAAAAGGATGCGGAATCCCGCCGCAACGTCCTGCAAACCCTGCTGCAGGGCGAGGCGCAGACCGCGTCGCGCAAGATCGGGCCTGAGCAAAGCGGCGTGCGCGTGGTCAGCATGGCCGTGGCGCCGTCCTTTCCGTCCAGCCCCAAGCCCAAGCTCGCGGGGTTGCTGGGCTTGTTGAGCGGCTGCGCGTTCGGCGGGCTGCTTTCGCTGGCGCGGGGACGCCGCGACACGGGCTTCACCGGGCCGGACGAGATCAAGAGCGCCTTGGGCTTCACGCCGCTCGGCACCGTGCCACGCCCCGCGAACGGGGCCTCGCTGACGGAACGTGTCGCCTCCGACCCGGGCGGGCCGGAGGCGGAAGCGTTGCGCTCGCTCCGCACCCGGCTGCGGTTCTCCGGACGCGGCTCGGTGCCGCGCAGCGTGCTGTTCGTGTCCAGCCTCGCCGGGGAAGGGGCGGCGGAGTTCACCGCGGCATTTGCCCGTGTGGCCGCCATCGATGGCCTCCGGGTCCTGCTGCTTGAGGGCGACCTGCGGGACCCGTCGCTCGCCCGCATCCTCAAGGTCCCGCCCTCCAACGGCCTGATCGAGACGCTTGAGGGGAGCGAGCATTGGCAGGAGCAGGTGCAGCAGGATGGGCGCACGCCGCTTGACCACCTGCTCGTCGCCGGGCCGCAGCCTGCGGCGAACCAGCTCCTGGATTCCATGCAGCTGCAGAACCTGATCGCCGAGGCGCGGGACGAGTACAACCTTGTCGTCATGGACAGCCAGCCAGTCGGCAGCGCCACGCAGAGCATGGTGCTGGCGCACATCGTCGACACCGTGGTCCTCGTGGTCGGTGCCAAGCGCTCGAAGCGGGCGGCGGTGCGTGAGTCGATCCGCACGTTGACCGCCGCGTCGCGCAAGCCGGTCGTGGTGGCGCTCAACATGGCGGCATGAAAAGGGAGGCCTGGCGCCGCGAACCCGGCGCCAGGCCCCCTCCATGCTGCTGCGTTCCAGGTCCGCGGGCGGTCAGCCCCGTGCGGAGGCGGGGGGCGTCCAGATCTGGAACCGTTCGCCGCGCATGGACTGGGCAACGCCCAGTCCGGTCGCCAGGAACGCCGCGCCGATATCGACGATTTTGCCGAGCGGCCCGGCGGGACGCAGCCGGGCGGAAACCAGAAGCGCCGCCACGGACAAGCCGCACAATGAAAGCAGCGCCCACGCATCGAGCGCCGCCAGCCCGGCCGCGAAGCACAGCGCCGCGGCAACGAACAGGTAAGCCACGAACCAGCGCAGCAGCTTGTGCGAAACGTACTTGTAGCGGTCCAGCAGCGGCAGCTTGGCCAGGTCGGCACGCAGCAGCCGGTGCACATTGAAGGCTTGGCAGGCGATCCGGACCTTGCGGCGGAACTCGTCGCCGGCGTGCGTCGTCGCTTCCTCATAGGCCAGCGCGTCATTGGCCCGCACGATCCGATGGCCGCCGCACAGGATCGACAGGGACACGTACATGTCGTCGATGATGTCGGGCGGCGGCGGACGGTGCAGCGCGCGCCGGATCGCGAAGATCGACCCATCCGCGCCCATCGTCGATCCGCTGCGCGACTCAAGCTCCTTGATGGACTCTTCCAGCCGCCAATACAGCGAACCCGTCACCGCCGTGGCGCTGTCATGGGCCCGGGTATAGACGAGGTGGCCGCACACGCACCCGACCTCGGGATCGTCGAAACGCGACAGCAGCCGGGACACGGCGTCGGGCGCGAACATCACGTTCGCGTCGGAGAACACCACGATGTCGGCACCGGTACGCTGGATCAGCGTGTTCATCCCGTGGGTCTTGCCCAGCCGGGTCGGCGACGCGATGACGTTGATCTCGCCTTCGTAGTCGCGCAGGATCTCGGCCGTGCGGTCGGACGACGCATCGACGTAGATCAGCAGCTCAAGGCCGGGTACCGCCTTGCGCATGCTGACCATATTGTCGGCCTTGGCGCGGATGACCTTTTCCTCGTTGTAGGCGCAGACGCAGAGCGCCACGCGCGGGCTTGGGGCCGGCTGCGCCGGGCGTGCCGCCGTGGCTGGCCGAGGCCGGAACCGGTCAAGCAGCGCGAGGCTCAAGGGATAGGTGGTGAAAGGGTGAACGCCGATTGCCGCAAGGACGCAAGCGCCGACGATCAGTTGCTGACTTAACAGGACAAGCTCCTGAGCAAGTTAGAGGTGGCATGGCCGGGCCGCGGCGCCGCGCCAGGATGTTCCGGCCCCTTCCGGGACCGGCCGGCGCGCGAGGGCGGCCTCCAGCACTGCCTCGTATTCCGCAGTAACGCGAGAAGGCGCGAAATCCCCGGCGGCTTTGCGGCACTCCGCAAACACGATCCCGCGATCCCATGGGGTGCTGATGAGCTCGGACAGGCTGGCGAACAGCGCCTCCGCGTCGGTCCCGGCAAGGAGGAAGCCGTTGCGGCCATGCTCGACCACCTCCGAAAGCCCGCCCAGCGGAGTCGCCAGGCTCGGCACGCCGTAGGCCAAGGCCTCGTGGAACACGCGGGGGAACGGGTCCTCCCAGACCGAGGGGATCACTAGGAGGTCGAGGGTTGGGAAGAATTCGGGCGGCGCGGCGTGGCCGACGAAGCTTATGCCGGCCGCGCCCGTTGCCCGCGCATGCAGCGCGGCCGTGTAGTCGGGTGTTCCCGTCCCGGCGATGCGGAGGGAAGCCGCGCCCTCCGGCAAGCGGCGGACGGCGTCGATCAGGTTCTCCAGGCCTTTCAATGGATCGAGCCGACCCATGAAGCCCAGGCGGAGCGTCGTCCCCGGGGAGGGCGGCGCGGCGTCGGGCAGCGCGTCCGCCGCGTTGTTGCCGCGGATGATGCGGATGGGCTGCTGGCCGGTGATCGCGCGGGGGAATGCGCCGGCCTCGGTGAGGCGGTCGAACACCCGGTTGCTGACGCAGGTCACCATGTCCGGTATGTCCGACATGGCCCGGCGCGGCCGGCTGAACACCCGGCACTCCGCGCAGAGCGAGGCGCAGTTGCCGCGGCCGGGCCGCCACATGGCGCTGCGGGGGCAAGCCGTGTAGTAGTCGTGCAGCGTTTGCACGATGGGGATGCGCAAGGCCTGCGCCGCCGCCCAGGCCGAGGCCGAGAAGCCCTGGAGATTGTGGAAGTTCACGACATCGGGGGAAAGGCGGCGCAATAAACGCATGAGCCGCCGCTTCATCACGGGGTTGTATGCCTCGATTGTCTGAAACAGGACTCGCCACGGCAGCGTTTTACTTGCCCCATGTGGCCAAAATATGTTTGCCAAGGGAATGTAGTGCACGGGAATGCCGTCGATCTCACGCGCTTCGGCCCGCCACCCCGGCGTGAGCGTCACGACGTTGCACTGGTGGCCGCGGCCCATCATCTGTGCGGCGAGCAGACGCAGCGTCGTTTCCGCCCCCGCTGCGCCGTAAGGGGGGTAGAGCGTGTTCAGAAACGTCAGTCGCACAGAGTACCTCCGAAGGGGTCACATGATCGTGTTGATCGAAGCCAAGGCAGAATTTCAGCCGTTTGCGTTGCATCGCAACATCCAGGTGATTTACTTCCCCTCATGAGTTTCGTCACGCGCATGCTCCGCCGTTCGCCGCGTTCTGCGCCGGAGATCGCTCTGTCTCCAGCCCGGCAGAACGCGGCGCCCCGCCTCAGCATGCCTCCGCGCCCGGGCGCTCCGCGCGCCGGCGGCCCGTCACCCACCGATATGGCGCCGTCGCCCTCGCAGCAGCACGCACTGCGCGAGGTGTTCACGCCGACGCGCCCGCAACGCAGTTCGCGCCGGGTCAGCGGGCGGCAAACGGAACTGCTGCGGATCTTCCGCGCCATCGCGCTCGACCGGGCGCATGTCGTGCTGTACGGCGAACGCGGCCGCGGCAAGACCTCGCTGGTCAACCTGGTGGCCTCGGCCGCCCGGAGTTCCGGCTACATGGTCGGCCGCTACACGTGCTCCTTCGACAGCTGCTTCGAGGACATTGTGCGGGGGCTGGTGCGCGACCTGCCGAAGTCGATGCTGGCGGCGCCGATCATCCAGGACGACGAGCTCGAAGGGTGCGAAGCGGCCTTGCCGCGCAACCGGGTCCAGCCGCGCGATGTCGCGGCCCTGCCCGGCCGTTTGGCGGGGCGTCACGTGGTGCTGATCGCCGACGAGTTCGACCGCGTGGAGGACTCGGCGACGCGGACTTGGTTTGCCGACGCGATCAAGCAGGCCTCCGATCGCGGCGCCGCGATCAGCTTCATCATCGTCGGCGTGTCCGACAGCCTTGAGGAGCTGGTCGGGCGGCACCCGTCCATCCAGCGCAACATCCTCGGCCTTGCCCTGCCCCTGCTGTCCGACACGGAGATCGACGAGATCCTCGTGCAGGGCGGCCGGGAAGCCGCGATCGAGTTCCTGCCGGAGGTGCGCCACGCCGTCGTCGATGTTGCCCGTGGCGTGCCTTACGTCGCCCAGCTCCTCGGATTGCACGCAGGGACGGAGGCGATTGCCCGCGCGTCGCCGGAGGTCGAGGCGCCGGACCTGCTGGCAGCCTTCCGCCGGGCGGTGGACGAGGCCGACCCCCGCGTCGCCGCGATCTACCAGGGGATCACGGGAGGCGAGCGCGACCGGGCGATGCTGCAAAGCCTGCGCTCAATCGCCGGCGGGGAGCAGGACCGCTTCGCCCGCTTCGTCGTTTCCGAGCATGAAGGCAGGCATTACATCGCAGAGCAATGGTTGGAACCCGGCGTTTGGGAGCGGCTGATGGACACGGGCACGGTGCGGGCGTGCCGGAGCATCGGCCCGGACTGTTTCGCCTTTTCCGAGCCGATGCTGCAGCATTACATCCTCATGCGGGAAGCGCTTGACCGCGGGCTGCCGCTTCACAACGGAGGTGCGTTCGGCTGACCGCCCGGCGGCGTCGCCGCCGAGGGGTCGTTCTGCCGGCGTTGCCGCCGCTACAGCGCCAAGTGAAGCCCGAACAGCAGGACGTTGCGGTTGTAGTTGCCCGTGGTCAGCGTGTTCAACTGCGAGCCGAAGCCCGCACCCAACTGCTGGCCTGAGCCGAGCGGCGTGTTCAGCACCTGAGTGCCGACCACGGTCACGTTGCCCGGTCCGCTCTGCTGCGTGAAATCGTAGTCCGCGGACAGGCGCACGCGGCGGTTGACCAGCCAGTTCACGCCGCCGCCCAAGGTGTAGCTGGTCGTGGTGCCCGTGGATTGGAAGAACTCCGCCGCCTGGAAGCTCCCCCGGCCCTGCAGCAGGATGTTGCGCTTCAGCTCATGGTCCACGACAAGGCCGGTCGTCGTGAAGGTGTAGCCGGCCGTGCCCTCCGATTGCACGTCCTCGATCTGCCGCCGCACGTAGCCGGTCAGGGTGGTCAGCCCGGTCGGCGTGTAGATGACGTTCGCCTCGGCGATCGGGGCCGTGCGCGTGCCATACTGCGACGACGCGAAAGCCCGCACCTCAACCCCGGCGAGCAGGCGGTAGCGCCACAATCCCGTCGCCTGGTAATCGATGCCGGCCAGGAACAGCGCGCTTTTCGAGTTGTTGCTGGCCTGCTGAGCCTGCGGCCGGATATAATGCGAGTTGATGCCCTGTATCACCACCAGGATGCTGCGCTGGTCACTGAGCTCATAGCGCGTCGTGACGCCGCCGAGTACCACGGTCCGGTCGCGGAAGCTTTGGTTGGTGGGTTGCCCGACCACGGCGGCGTCGCCGAATTGGAACAAGCGGACGTCGATGTTGGGCACAAAGGAGAACCGACCGGCCTCGATCGTGTAGTCCGCGCGGACCGCATCGACGTCGTAGGGCAGCGGCGTCGTCGTGGCGACGGCGCCGATATCCGTGCCCAGCTCGTGCTGCCGGAAATGCGAATAGCCGATGTTCAGGTCATGGCGGCCGATGGTGTACCCGCCGCCGATCGAGATGTTGTAGTTGGTGTAGTTCTGTTGGGGCGCGCTGAAGTACGTGTAGTTTTCCGTACTGACCGAAATGCCCAAACGGTCGCGGGACCAATTGGAATTGGCGATGATCGAGGGCGCGCTTCTGACGAAGCCGCTGCTCGGCCCGTTGTTGATGCCCAGGATGTTCGAGTCGTAGCCGACGCTTTCGTCCAGGCGCGCGTTGATGGTGTAGGCGCCCAGCCGGACGCCGGGTTCCTCGTACAAGGGCCGAAGCCGGGACAGCACCGTAACCCCCTGGTCACGGTCGAAACCCGGCACTCCCGTGGGAAAGTAGTTTTCGACGTACTGCGCACGGGCGCCCGGCGAAACGCCCAGCGCCAACAGGCCGACCCCGATACACGACAAGCGCCGCCGTGTTCCTGAACGTCCCATGACCCCTCCGCCGCCGTCCATCGTTCCTGCAAGGACACGAGGGTGCGGATGCGGTCAAGGGCAAAGGCGGCCCAAGACCGGATTGAGGGGAGCCGCCTCCGATTATGGTCCCCGCATGCGGCCTCGATGCAACGTCGATGCCTGATCGTGGCCCAAGCGCGGCGGTTGCTCTCGACGGCGCAACCAAATAGGCCATAACGTGCTAAGATGGATGCCCAAATCAGGAGAAGGTCATGCGCGTGACAAATACAAGGCCCGGATGGCTGTCGAGGCGAGTCGCCTTGGCTGGCATCGTGTCGGTGCCGGTGGCCGGCCTTGTGGGCTGCGGCGGCCCCGGCGCGGGACTTCCGCCCGTGCCCGATGTGAACGCCAGCATCTACACGCTGGGACCAGGCGATCAGATCCGCATCATCACCTTTGGCGAGCAGCAGCTCACCGGGGAGTTCCGGGTCGATGCCGCGGGGGAGATCGCCCTGCCGCTCGTGGGCGATGTCCATGCCGGCGGCCTGACCCCGAAGCAGTTGGAAGCTTCGGTCGCCCAAACGCTGACCCGGTCCAAGCTTTACAGGAACCCAAGCGTCTCGGTCGAGGTAATCGGCTACCGGCCGATCTTCATCCTGGGCGAGGTCGTCCGCCCCGGGCAGTATCCCTATCAGCCCGCCATGACCGTCGTCACGGCGGTTGCGGTGGGCGGCGGCTTCACTTACCGCGCGGTCAAGGACCGGTTCTCCATCGTTCGCACCAGCAACAAGCAAGCGGACACGACCGAGGGCGCCGCCGGCCGGGAAACCTTTGTGCAGCCAGGCGACGTCATCACGGTGTTTGAACGGGTTTTCTAGCCATCGCCCATGGCGACCCCGCCCCGTCCCCTCCGATGGCGTCACCGCAGGGATCGCCGGGGTTCACCCCCCTGCTTCCCATGTCCCCGGCCAAAAGGCGCCGTGGCGTCGATGAGCGGTGTCAACGATACGTGATCGGCAATCTTTTGTGCAATGCGGTATGATTCACCTTAACAGATGTGAGGGACCGTGCTTTGTGAACAGCGGTAGCATCTAACGCGGCCGATTCAGGCGATGGGCGAGGGACTTACGGATGCAGGTCAATTCTCTGACACGTGGAACTTCGCCCCAATCGCGGACCCGGCGCGCGCCGTTCAAGCCGGCGACGCTTCGCTGGATGGCGCTGTTCTCCGCCGACATCGCGGCGCTGGTTCTGGCGGCGGTGGTGGCGCTCGTGGCTCACATGGTTGTGGAAAGCGTGCCCTTGGACCGCGCTTTCGGCCAAATCCCGAGCCAGGGATTCGCCTGGCATGGGTGGGGCAGCATCCTCGTCGCCAGCCTGCTCGTCGTGTATTTTGGCTGCCGCGGCCATTACACGCTTCGCGTGCCGATCTGGACGGAGCTGCGCGGCCTGTCCGCAGGCGTCGCGACCGGGTTCCTTTGCGACAGCTATATCCGTGTCATCGTTTACGGCTCGCAGATCGGCTTTGAAAGCGTGGGCCGCTGGGTCGTGCTCCTGCCCTGCCTGCTGCTGATGCGCAAGCTGGCCCGCACGATCCTTGACGACTTCGGCGTTTGGCGGCTGCGCACCCTTATCATCGGCGATGAGGCCGCCCTCCGATCGACCCGCGCGGCGTTCCAGTCGGACGCGCGGCTGGGCTACGAGGTCGTCGCCTCGGTTGGCTTGCACGCGGTCAACCACGCCCCTGGGCGCGGCACGTGGCTGCTGGCGCAGCACGACGCGGAGTTCGCGGTCATCGCGACGCGGGGCGACATCTCCGGGGAGGCTGCCCGCTTCGCCGAGGACCTGTCGCGCGAGCGCGTGCCATTCGCGCTCGTCCCCGCCATCGACGGGCTGCCGGTCAGCGCGTTCAAAAGCCAGTATTTCTTCACCCATGACGTGACGCTGCTGGTGTACGGCAACAACCTTGCACGCCCGGTCAGCCGCTTCGTCAAGACGCTTTTCGACCAGGTGGTCGCGTTGTCGCTGCTGGTGGTCCTGTCGCCGCTGTTCTTGGCGCTGGCTATGCTGGTCCGCATGGACGGCGGCCCGGCGCTGTTCGGGCACCGACGCGTCGGCGAGAACGGGCGGTCGTTCCGCTGCTTCAAGTTCCGGTCCATGGTCACGAACGGCGATGAGGTGCTGCAGCAGGTGCTCAGGACCGATCCGCAGGCCAAGGCGCAATGGCTGGCGACGCACAAGCTGCAGGACGATCCCCGCATCACGCCGATTGGCCGAGTGCTCCGCAAGACGAGCCTCGACGAGCTGCCGCAGTTGCTCAACGTCGTCCGCGGTGAGATGAGCCTGGTCGGCCCCCGCCCAATCATCGACGCCGAGATCCCGCGCTACGGCCGCGACATCTCCTACTATTTCGAGACGAAGCCAGGGATCACCGGCCTATGGCAGGTCAGCGGGCGGAGCAACACGACGTATGAGCATCGCGTGTCCCTTGACGTCTGGTACGTGCGCAACTGGTCCCTGTGGCATGATATCGCCATCATGTTGAAGACGCTGCCAGCCGTGTTGAAGAAAGAGGGCGCAGTCTGAGACCGGTTCCTTGAAGGCTGCCTGATGCGGTCATGTCCTAAGCGGCACGGCCGGTACCGGGGAAGTAGCCGCCGCGAAGCGTCTTGCGCAGGATGATCGGCGCTTGGCGCATCGTCTCCCAAACGATGTAGCGGGAACTCAAGCGGGACTGGACCAGCAGCCGCCCGGCTTCCCCGAACCGGCTCCGTTTCACCGCATCGGTGAATGCTCGGTAGTAATACAACCGGTCGATCTTCGCCTTGTGCTGGCGTAGGGCATCGCACAGCGCCGGGTCCCGCAGGACGCCGGGGTCCTTCAGGAAGTCCTCCTCAAGCTGCGCGATGCGCCGCAAGTCGCCGGAGCTTTGCACCTCGGTCAGCGACCCCGCCCGCGTGGCGTAGTGATAGAAAACCTCGGGCGTGACCCACCAACGCGCCCCGGCGCGGAGGCAGGCGATGTAAAGCATGAAATCCTCGCCGAACCGGTTGCGCTCGTCGTAGCGGAGGCCGTGCTGCAACAGGAAATCGCGCCGGATCATAGGCTGCATGAACCCGTAGCTGAGCCGCGGGTTCTTCGGGTCGCCGATGTTGCGGCGAATGAACTCCGCCGCCGTTAGGTGCTGAGGATGCCCCACGAGGTCCGGCGGGATCAGCAGGTAGGGCGTCCCGCCAGCCGGCATCATCAGCAGGTTGTCCGATACCATGTCGGCGGCGTTCGCATCCGCCAGCTCCAGAAGCCGTGCGAGCCGATCCGGAAGGTAGGCGTCATCCGAATCGAGCAGCGCGATCCAGCGTCCGCAAGCCGCGTCGAAGCCGATGTTGCGCGCAGCCGCAGGCCCGCTGTTGCGTGGCGTGCGCAACAGCTTGATCCGGTTGTCGCCGCGGGCGAACCGCGCCACCACCTCCGCCGTGTCGTCGGTCGAGCAGTCATTGATGACGATCAGCTCGAAGCGGCGTTGCGTCTGCTTGAGCACCGACTGGATCGCAGTGCCGATCAGGTGCCTTGAGTTGTAGGCAGGCAGCAGAATGGAAACGAGGCATTCCTGTCCCACGTCGCTCATGCGTGTTTCCGTCATTTTCCTTGATTGAGGACGCGGGGCACCGCTCGAAGCCCCTCCCGGACGATGTGCCTGAAATGCGCCGGGCTTTCGAACACCTGCGAGCACGCCGCGATGGGGTCGCGGCGCTTGACCGCTTGCGCGAAGCGGAACCACCCCAGCGCAAGCTCGACCGAGCGGATATGGCGTCTCATGGCATGGTGCAAGGGGGTGCCCGGCTCGACGCCAGGGTTCGACAGCAAGGCCCGTTCCACGCGGATCAACCCCGCGAGGTCGTCGGCCGAGTGCCCGACCGTCAGCCCCGTGGCGCTCACGGCATAGTCGTACATGGCTTCCGGCAGGATGACGTAACGCGCCGCCGCCAGCAGGCAGCGCAGCACGAAGACGTAGTCCTCGGAGAAGCGGAGGTCGTCGTACCGGATGCCCGTCCGGTCCAGGAAGTCACGCCGGATGACCGGCTTGAGGAAGCCGTAGGCGACGCCCCGGCGCCGGGCGGTTTGTATGTTGCCCTCCACGAACGCGGCGGGGTTGACCACGCTCGCCTGGCCCAGCCATTCCGGCGGGATCATCGGGCCGATGCGTCGCATCTCCGGGGCATGCACAAGCAGCAGGTTGTCGGCAACGAGCTGCGCCTCGTGCGACGCCGCCGCGTCGAGCAAGGTCCGCAGGCGCTGCGGATGATAACGGTCGTCTGCATCCAGCAGCGCGACCCACTCTCCGCCCGCGGCGTCCAGCCCGGCATTGCGCGCGGCGCCCGGGCCGCCGTTCCGCTCCATCCGCAGCAGCCGGACCCGGGCGTCACGGGCGGCCAGTCCCTCGACGACCGCCGCCGTGCCGTCGGTGGACGCGTCGTCCACGACGATGATCTCGATGCGGCCCTCGCTCTGCGTCTGCGCCGAACCGACGGCATCGCCGATCAGATGGGCGCAGTTGAAGGTGGGGATGATGATGGAAACAAGCGGCATCATGTCTCTGGAAAAGGGAATGGCGGCCGGAATGCCTGCGCCTGAGCTCGCGGCGAAGACGCGCCGTCGCAAGCTCAATCAGGGGTCACGGCATGGTGGCCGCTTGGAAGCTTCCTTCCCGGATTTGATCGTAAAACTCCGCCGCCTGCTTAGTGGTTGCAGCCATAGGCCTTATGGACAGGGTGGGCCTGAGAGTTCGGCAGCGCATGGTTGATGTTTCCGTCGTGATCTGTACGCGCAACCGGGCGAGGGCGCTGCACGCAAGCCTGGAGTCCGTCGCCATCGCCGCCCGGGCCTGCAAGGGCATCGAGACCGAGCTTGTGGTCGTGGACAATGCGTCGTCCGACGACACCCAAGCGGTCGTCAGCGCCTGGGCGGAAACCGCCGGGCTGAAGGTCGTGCTGGTGCGCGAAGCGCGGAAAGGCCTCGCGACGGCGCGCAACACCGGGGTCCGCGCGGCCCACGGCGCCGTCCTGGTCTTCACGGACGATGATTGCCGCCTCGCCCCCGACTACCTTCAAACGCTGCTGGAGCTGTCCGCGCGTGATCCGGGGCTGGCGGTGCGCGGCGGCCGGGTGGAACTCGGCGATCCCGCGGACCTGCCCTTCACCATCAAGACGGACCCGACGCCCGCGACGTACGACGGTGCGCGGCATCCGGGCGGGTTCATCCATGGCTGCAACATGGCGATGACCCGCGCCACCTTTGACCGCATCGGCATGTTTGATGAACGGTTCGGCGCCGGCGCCCCCTGCGAAGCCGGGGAGGACACCGATTACCTATACCGCGCCTTTCTCGCCGGCATCCCCGTGGAGTATGCCCCCTCCCTTGTGGTCGCGCACTACCACGGGCGGCGGGGCCATGCGGAGGTTGCAAAGCTGAACGACGTCTATGCCTGCGGCAACGGCGCGCTTTACCTGAAGCACGCGCGCCATTGGAACCTGTTCAGGAACTTCGTCTGGGACCTCAAGGGCAGCGCCCGGGAACTGCTCGGCGGGGCGCCGATCGATCCGGCCTTCGGCTTCACCTATCGCGCCAACGTCCTGGGCTGCCTCCGGGGCATGGGCCGGTTCGCGGGGTTGGCGCTGCGCGACGCCTTGCACAGGCGCGGCCGGCAACAGCTTTGACCCGGCGCTACTCCGGCTCGTCGTCGGTGCTTGGGTCGGTGCTGGGAGGCGCGTTGTAGGCATCCAGCGCCGCCTGGCAATTCTTCGAAAGGTTCACGTAGAACTGCGCGAGGCAGGCCGCCGCGATGGGCGCCGCGGGGTCGTTCCCGACGCAATGGGCACGGTAGTCGGTCCGGCACGCCGACTTCAGCGCCACGCCGAGATTGGCCGTCCCGCTCCCCTGCGCCCAAGCCGCCGCCGGAGCGCAAGCGGCCAAGGCCGCCATGCCGGCGGCGATCCAAACCACCGGGCGCCAGCCCGCCCCGCCCCGCCTACCCGGCGGCCGCGAGGTTTGCGGCCCGGCAAGGCGGGACATCCCGGGCACGTTGATTTTCGGCAATGAAGAACTCCTTGGACGTGATCATCGTAGCGAGTTGGGCGTTGGACAGCGTGAAGCCCGAGGGATCATCGGCGATCAGCGGCGTGGTCTGCGACTGGTGCTTGAGGACAGCCGCGCGTTTGGCGGCGACATGCGGCCCGATGTCAAGCGAAAACCCCCTCCAGCGCAAGCCCGGCATAAGCGTCCGGCGCGGCAGCATCCAGGCCCAAACGGGATAGGAGAACAGGGCGGCCTGCGCTTCGCGCGCCGCAACCGCCGCGTAGCGGTGGGCCGCGACGTGATCGGGATGGGTGTCATAGTCCCAGCTCGTGAAGATCGTCCCAGCGCCGATGCCGCGGGCCAACGCCGCAAGCCTGTGCCCGGCGGCCCCCGCCGCCGCACCGCGTTGCGGCGCGCGGCCGTCCGGGATCTCCAGGAAGCTGACGCGCGCCGGCGGGACGCCGAGGACGGCCGCCGCCCCAAGCGTTTCCTCCCGGCGAAGCCGCCGCAGCAGGTCGGGACGGTGCGTGTGGGAGCCAGCGTGCGACCCGGCGCCGTCCGTCACCACGACGATGTGGGCCGCCTCGCCGAGCCAGGCCGCCTCGGCGATCAACCCGCCGCACCCCAGGCTCTCGTCGTCGGGATGCGGCGCGACCACGAGCGCCGGGCGGCCACGCAGCACGTCGCCGAGGTGAGCCTCCGGCAGCGCCCGAACCCGTGCGAGGGCCGTTTCAGCCAAGCACGGCCCGTGCCGGACGCATCGGACCAGGCGCTGCCACCGTCTCATCCCACCCCTTTCATGGATCAATGCCTTTCTTTGTCCTTGATTGCGGCGTTGAAGACGGAATGCCCGAAAGATGCCAAAATGCACCTGTAGGGCCGGTTGATCGCGATTCTTTGAGAACCAGATCGGCAAGGGAGACGATATGTCTCGCTAACGTTTGCGAAACGATATATTTGTGACGCCTGATGTGGCGCTGGAGGATCGGTTGAAGGCTTGGAGGTTGGGGATGCGCGGACTCCGCGGTTTGATGCTTGCTGCCTGCTGTGTGCCGCTCGGCACCCTGGCGCAGGCTGCGCCTGCGGATACGGGGCGCGCTGGCGACCTGTGCCAATTGGCGATTGCCGGCAACGCGGCGGCCACGCGCCTGCCGCCCAACCTCATGAGCGCGATTGGCCGGGTCGAGAGCGGCCGGGTCGATCCGCGCGACGGCAACCTCAAAGCCTGGCCATGGAGCATCAATGCGGAGGGGCGCGGCTACGTCTTCAACACAAAGGCCGAGGCGATTGCCGCGGTGATCGCCTTCCGTGCCCGGAACGTCCAATCGGTCGATGTGGGCTGCATGCAGGTCAACCTGATGTACCATCCCGCCGCCTTCGCATCGCTGGAGGAGGCGTTCGACCCCGCGGCGAACGTACGGTATGCAGCCAAGTTCCTCGGCCAGTTGTATGCCGAGAGCGGGGATTGGAACACTGCCGCCGCCCACTACCATTCCAAGACCCCCGACCTCGCTCTGGCCTACCAGCGCAAGGTGCTGGCTCAGCTTCCCGGGGCCGCCCGCGTCCAGGCCATCTCGGCGGAGCAGCTTTCGCTGACCAACGCCTGGGCCTCGACGCTCGGCTCGCCCCTGACTGGCATGTCCCAGGCTGGCATGTCCCAGGCTGGCATGTCCCAGACTGGCATGTCCCAGACTGGCATGCCGCGGATGGGGATAGCGCGGCAAGGTTCCCGGGTGGCGATGACGCAATGGGGGACGCTGCAACCTGCGCAGCCGCACATGATCCAGCTCGCCAGCCGCCGCTGACTGCCACGGCGTCCGCCGGACGCCGGCTAGGGCGGCGTTCCCGGCGTGGCCGCAAGGGTGCCGTAGCTCCAGCGAAGATACTCGTTGAACAAACGGGAACGTTCGTTCTCGCTCAGCTTCTTCGATCCCCATTCCGTTTGGGACAGGAAGCGGT
>CAXTUO010000008.1:0-17055 GCA_964247175.1 uncultured Acetobacteraceae bacterium
GGGTTTCTGTCCCGCCGCTTCCCGGGCCTCGCGCGTGCGCAGCCCGGCCTGGAACACCGCCACGGTCCTGCGCTGGGTTTCGCTCGACCGCTCCAAGAGCGCCGTCGCGTTCTCCTTGGCGCCGGACTTGCCCAGGTTGCGCACGAGGTTCGCCCAAGCCGCGCGCTGGCGCTCCTCGGCCGTCGCCGGCTCGGGCACCCCGCGCGGCCGGCGCTCGCGCTCCTGGCGCAGCTCGGCGCCGGCGCTGCCGACCAGGTAGGAGGCGACGCGGTGCCGGCTCGCGGCGACATACGCCTTGCGCCCCGTCACCGCCTTGCTGCCGCTCGGCAGCGCGTTGATGTGCTCGTCGCTGGTGAGGCCCTGCGCCGCGTCGATGGTCAGGCAGCTCCCCCAGGTGAGCAGCGTGCGCCCCGTCGCCCGGTCCTCCAGCTCGCGCCAGGACACGAAGCCGACCTTGCCGCTTTCGGCGCGCAGCATCAGCCCCTCGCCCGGCAGCACGGCCTCAATCCGCAGCACGCTGCCGTTGTCGCCGATGTTCGATGATCGGCGCCGCCCTTGCTCGTCCGTGAACACGGCGCGCGTCCGCCGGAACAGGCGCACGTCGTCGCCGCGGGCCAAGTCCAGCACGTAGGCGTCCCCGCGGCCATCCGTGGCGCGTCGCTCGTGGTCCGGCCCCGTGACCTCGCCCAGCGCGCGGCGGCGGTCCCGGACGGCGCGGCCGATCTCGCGCGCATCCTGGTTCGTCGGCGCCGAGATGGTGATGCGGTAGTCGGGCCGGTTGTGCGTCGCCCGGTGGCGCTCCATCCACAAGTCCGCGACGCGCTCCACCGCCTGCCGGTAGCCGCCCTCGACCAGCTCGGCCGTGCCGTCCTCGCGCTTGGCCGCGATGGCCTGCGCGATCTCGCCCTTGCGGAACAGCCCGGCAATCTCGCGCTCGCGCTCGGACTGCTGCCGGATCGTGGACAGGATCTCCGGGATGCGCTCCTCGCCCAGCGCCTCGCGCAGCAGGTCCACGACGCTGCCGGCCTCGATGGCGCTGCACTGCTTGTCGTCGCCCACCGCGACAAGCTTGAAGCCGATCCGCTCCCGGTGTTGCAGCAGTTCGTGCAACTCGCGCGTGCCGATCCGGCCCAACTCGTCCAGGACGAGCACGCTGTTGCGGTCCAGCGCCGCCCGGCCATGGTTCAGGCTGTCGAGCAGCGGCTTCACGGCCCGCGTGTGGACATACTCGATCCCCGCCTCCGTGAGCTTGGTCGCCTGCGTGTTCGCGTCGGCGGCGCCCCACACGGTGTAGCCGCGCGCCTGCCATGCGGCGACCAGCGGGGACAGCAAAGCCGACTTGCCCGCGCCGGCCACGCCCACGGCGACGGCCAGCCCGCCGTCCGTGCCGAGAACCTCGATGGCATGGCGCTGCGCGTCGCCGTGCTCGCCCTTGAACACAAGGCCGGAACGCGCCACGGCCGCCGCGACCTCGCCGGACGGGAGCGCGTGCGTGCGATCCTCGACGGCACGCCGGGCCAGCGCGACCAGTTCGCCCTCGCGGGCGCGGTGCAGCTCGGTGGTCAGCTTGATGCGGCCGTTCTCGACCACGCGCCAGGCGAGCCGCGTTTCCTTGCCGTCCTGCATGACGGTGGCCTTCGCCCAGCGCCGCATCATGGTGTTCATGTCGTCGGTGGAGGCCAGGCCCTCGGCGATGAAGCCGCGCGCCGCCGCGAGGCGCACGTCGCCCTGGTCGAGCACGGCATTCTTGCCCAGCATCTCTTGGAGGTGCCACAAGGCCACGCGCTCAACGGCGTCCATGCGTTCCGCGTAGGATCGGGCCGGCGCCGCGGGGCCGTAGGCGACGGCGCTGCGGTGGCGCCAGTTGATGCGCTCGGCCTGCCGGCGCCAGGCTTCCAAGTCGGGCGTGTTGCTTTCCTTGTCGCGCCGCGCGCGGTGGGTTTCCAGCTTGATGAGGTCGGCCCGCTCGTCGGCCCGCATCGCTTCCCAATCGCGTCCCGCCCGCCGCGCCAGCTCGCGCGCGGCCGTCTCGCCGTCGCGGGTGCGCTTGCTGAACTCGTCGCACACCGCTTGCGGGATGGCCGTCATGCGCAGCTTGTTGGTCCGGGGGTCCAGCTCGGTGTGCATCCCGAGCTTGTTCAGCTCGCGGCCCAGGACGCCGTCATAGACCGCCCCGAACTCGTGGTAGCGGCCGGGCAGCAGCGCCGTGGTGAGCGCGACCACGCGCCCGCTTTCCGTCACCATCACGGAAGGGATCAGGTTGTGGCTGTGGAGCTGCGGGTCGCCCGCGACCGGCACCGAGCGGAGGGCCGTGTAGCGTTCGCCCGTGGTCGGGTCGTCGCACGCCATCTCCAGCGTCGGCCGCGAGGTGAAATGCTCCAGCGACAGCCAGCCGAACCGGGCGCGTTCCAGCGGCCCCTCGCCGCCCTTGCCGCTGCGCGCCCAGCCGACCTGCTCCTCGACGTAGCGCAGCGTTTCCGCCACTGCCGTCTTGTGCGCTTCCAGGATGGACGCGCGCTCGGCCTCGGTTTCCGCGAACGCCCATGCCACGGAAACCGATTTCGGGGCGGAGAGCGTCAGGTCCAGGTAAGCGATGCGATGCCGGTCGGTCTCGCCCGGCCCGCTCGCCTTGTAGGTCTGCACGCCGCGCTGGCTACCCTCGACCTCGGCGCCGTCCGCACGCAGCCCGGCCAGCAGGTTCGTGAGCTGCCCGACGTTAACGGGCTTCGTCGGCTCCAGGGCGAGTGCCGCCGCGACCTCCGGCGCCATGTCGGCGCGCGGCATCACGGCGCAGCCCTGCCCGGCCGCGATGGCGTCGGTCGCCGCTTTCTCGTTCTGCGCGTAGTAGGCGGCCGTCCGCTGCGTCGCCTCGCCGACCTGGCGTTCCAGGTAGTACTCGGCCGCGGCTTTGGCCGCGGCCATGCCGGTGGCGACGCCGATCGCCGGCGTCATCACGGCGGCAGCACCCCGAGCGACCACAGGGCGGCAAGCAGCACCAATCCGGCACCGACCGCGCGCCAGGCCCGACGCCCCGGATGCCAGCGCAGCCGCGGCCCGTGCCGGACTGGGCGCCGACGTGCCGGGGCCGGTCGCCCGCGCAAGGAGCTGGCTGCCGCCTCGACCACGCGGCACGCTTCGCCTGCCTCCACCTGGAACAGCTCGCGCGAGGGCGTGCGCCCGATCCGCACCCGGCGATGCGCCAGCATCCGATGCGCCGC
Source organism: uncultured Acetobacteraceae bacterium (assembly GCA_964247175.1). Lineage (GTDB taxonomy): Bacteria > Pseudomonadota > Alphaproteobacteria > Acetobacterales > Acetobacteraceae > CAHJXG01. The sequence goes on from CAXTUO010000008.1 coordinate 3,219, forward strand.
CGCCTCGACGTGGGCGCAGTCGGCAACCGGCCGCGCCAGGACCTCGCGGAACGGCCCGAACGCGGCATAGCCCTCGCTGCCGGCCAGCTCGCGCGCACGGACGCCGGCGTTGCGCGTCGAGCGGCCGATCTTGACCACGCCCGGCTGCGCCGAGGCCAGGACATAGACCCAGCCGGGCGTTGTCATTCCGAGGGGGCCGGCATGAAAACTGCCAGCACATAGCAGGTGATGTTCAATGCACCCAGAAGCAGCAGACATAAAGCTAAGCACGACGAGCCACCCCATGCCTGCACTACACCAGTTGCTGCGGCGAGACCGCCGCACCACGCTCCGATTATGTCAAGCAGCGTGAACTTCTTAACGTTCATCATCGACCTCCACGCCGTCGCCGCGCATCATGCGCGCCGCGTCCAGCGCCGCCCGTTCCAGCAGGTTCGGCAGCCGCCCAAGGACCACCCGCGTCTCGCCCGCGTCAGCCGCGATCCCCCGCAGCGTGGTGTCGATGCGCGCCAGCAAGGCTTGCATCTCGCTCGCGCCGCCTCCCTGCTCCTCGCTGGCCGCCTGGTTGAGCCTGTCGAGCATCTCGGTCTGCGTCCCGAGCGCCTGCCGAAACAGCTCCATCGTCGCCGTGAGCGCGTCCAGCGTCCCGTCCTGCTCGTCCTGGCGCCGCGCCAACTCGGCCTGGCCGGCGAGCAGCCGGTCCAGCTTGAAGTGCAACGCCTCGTCTCCGCCCGCCATTCTGCCCTGCTTCCATTCTGGAGAAAGCACCCCTTGAGGGGTGCAAGGGTCTGCTGAACACTTTGCACTCCCTCAAGGACGATATGCAACAGGCTATTGGATAGGATATTCTAAAGGCTATTGATTAGGATTGCTTACGCTGCTGCGGGCCACTAGAATCGGCCCATGCGGTCCAAGAAGCGCGCTCGGACAGGAGCCGAGGTCGCCGCCCTCGCCGCCCGCCTCGGCGAGGACTGGACGCCGGGAGATGCCGTCATGCCCTGGTTGCGCAAGCATGTGGACGAACTGACCGACCTGGTTCACGACGAAGGCTGGTCCTGGGGCGCGATTGGGCAGGCGCTGGACATGGCCAGCATCCGCTACTCGACGGGCCGCCCATGGTCAGCACCAATCCTGACCGTCAAGGCCAAGCTCGCGCGGGATGCGAATGCCAGGCGCGCGGCGGAAAAGGCCAAGCGAACCGCAGCCAGCCAGTTCGCGCCTATCGCGGAGATGCTCAAGGCTGCCCTCGCCGACCTGGCGTCCCAGCCGCAACCCGCCGCACGGCGCTTGCGGAAAGGGCAATCGCCTCAGCCGACGAAGGCGGCAACCGGGGGCAACCCTGAAACCCCGCCTGCAAGGCCGTCCCCACCGTTCCACGGTGACGAGAACGACTACGATTTCGTCAAGCCGGCGGGCGGCCCGAGAGTATGGAAGCCAGGAGAAAGGGACGATTGATGCCAAGGGATACCGCGAACACCGGCCCAGCCGAACCGCGCAAGCCGATCACGCTTGCTGACCTGCTCGCCGAGGACGAGGGCGGGATCGAGGTCCCCGAGGTCGGCGGCCTTCCGCCCTTGCGGGGCGAACGGGCGATCCGGCGCACGCCAAGGACGCTGCCGGTGCCGGACCTGTCGCAAGTGCTCAGGGCCTGGCTGCTCGTCGGCGAGGGACGAAGTGGCAAGACGACGTTCGCCCGCTGGCTCGCCGATCAGCTCAATGCGCGCGACATGCTCGGCGAGGCCGTCATCGCCACCATCGCACCGGGCAATCGCGCGCTGGAAAGGTACGTCGCGACGGTCTTGCAGCCCGCGAGCGCCGACGCCGGGGAGACAGCAAGATGGGTCAGCAAGGTCATCGGCGGCCTGGCCCGCAAGCGCCTGCACGGCGTTTTCGACGCGGGCGGCGGCGACCAGAGTATCGCCACGCTCATTCACGAGGAGCCGGGCCTGGTCGGGGACATGGAGGAGCGCGGCCTGGCTCCCATCGCTGCCTACTTCCTCGGCCCGCGCCTCGCCGATCTCGCCTTTCTCAAGAGCTATGAACAGGCCGGGTTCCAGCCGCGGGCCACGGCCCTGGTGCTCAACCTCGCGCTGGCCGACGACCCGGCCGCATTCGACGACATCCGCCGCCAGCCGGTGTATCGGGCCGCCCTTGAGCGCGGCGCCGTCGAGCTGTTCATGCCGGCCATGCCGCAGGATGTCGCCCTCGCCATCGAGCGCAAGGAGCTGCACTACAACGACGCCCGGGACGGCAGGACCCCGGACGGGCGCAACGTCGAGGTTCTCAAGCTGCGCCAGCGCGCGGAGGTCGCCCGCTGGCTGGACGCGATGCAGCGCGAGTTCTCGGCCGTGGAAAGCTGGCTGCCATGGACGTGAACTCCGTCGCCCCCCTTCCCGGCACGGCGTCGGTCCCGGCTGCGGACGAATACGAGGCCGCCATCGCCTCGGCGCAGCAAAGCCTCCAGCGCGCCGCCGGGCGCGTCGGGCCGCACGGCGACGAGGCCCGCCTGTGGCTGGTCGCGCAGTCAGATGCCTTGGGCGCCCTGCTCAAGACGACGCGACGCTGGGAACGGGCCACCGCCGACGTGATCGAGGCCCGCGATGCGTTCGGCGAAGCCGAGCGCGCACGAACGATCCGCGACTTCATCACGGCCGCGCATGAGAGCTTCATCGCCGAGGTCCGCAAGCGGGCGGAACGCATGATCCGCGCCTTCGACCAGCGCACCACGGCGCTGGTCGGCTGCTGCATCGGCAGCGCGTTCGTGGGCGGCCTGCTGATCGGGGCGCTTGCCGTCGCCACCGCGCTTTGGTGGGCTGGCGCCGGGCCGTGGGGGGCCGATGCGGCCTGGGCGGAAGTGGCGCGCTACAACCCCGACCCGCGCCCGCTCCTCGCCAAGGCGGTTGACGGCACTGCCCCCGATGGTCGCCGCTACAAGGTGCTGTCGCTGTGGACCGAGCCGGCGAAGGGACCGCCGCCGCCGGCCAGCAAGTAGGAGGTTGCCATGATCCCTGTCTCGCTCGTCGCGTTCCGGCCGATCCGCTTCATCCTGTTCGCAACCTTGGTCGGCGCCGGGAAGGCCGCCGAGCACGGCAGCATTGTCGCCGGCTTGGTCGCGCTGGTCGCTTTCGGGCTGTTGGAACCCCGCCTGCCGCTCGCACTCGCGGACGGCAGCGCGCGCGTGGTGGCGTGGGCCTGGGACCGGCTATTCCGATAGCCCCTGCCCGGCCCGCGGTGCCGGGTGCGCCCGGTGGAAGGCGGCCAGCATCTCGACCCATGCGGCCACGTCGGGCGGCACGGGCGAACGCCCGCTGGTCCAGCGCCGCACGGCCGTTTGCAGGCGTCCCGTCCGCCGCGCCAGCTCGCGTTCCGGCCAGCCGATCACGGCCAGACAGACAAGTAGGCGATGCGGTGACATGGGCGCCGCTGCCGCGTTAGGCTCCGTATCCGCCTTGCCGTTCTCGATGCGGGAGGCCGGCCCCGTGTGTTCAATTTGAACACACCCGGTTTCCCGCTCCGACCGCCGAAGGAACGCGGTGTGTTCAAATTGAACACACGCCATTGCTGCCTCCGCATTGCCAGGAAAGGTCGGGAGCCGGGGCGTAACCCTTGTGGCTTCACCTGCCAGGTACTCGATCAGGTCTGTTTGCTGGGGGTCGCCCATGCTGCCCTCCTATGCGTTCACCCGGCCTGGCAGCGGTGGAACGTGGGCAACCCCCTCGACCTGGGACAACTCCGCCGGGTCGATGCCGGCACGCGCCAGAACCTCGACGGCCAAGCCCCGCGCCGCCGTCGCCACGTCGTAGGCGGCAGCCATGTAGCCGTCCTCGCCCTCGCCCATGAAGCCGTCCAGCTTGGGCAAATGCGGGAACGGGGGCAGCCGGCGATGCTCGGGAATGTCGGCCAGCCAGCGGCGGGCGCGCTTGATGGTGCCGGGGTGGCGCGGCCAGTCCATCGGCAAGGCAACCGCCTCGGGCAGCCGCAGCAGGTTGTCCCGCGCCCGCTCCGCGTCATGCGCCGCCGGGCGGAAGGGCAGCACGGCCAGGTCTGCCACCTCTGCCACGAGCGCATCCAGCTCGGGACGTGCCGCGGCGCCGTCCACCACGATCAGCAGGTGTTCCACTTCCAGCAGACGCTTCATCTGACCGTATAGCCCGGCCTTGGTGCGGGCATCCTCGATCAGGTAGCGGCGCCGGTCGGCGCGCGGGCGCTCCTCCGGGTCCGTGGTCAGCAGCACCGTCATCACGGGACGGGGGAGGGAACCGCAGCCGTGCGCGATCAGGTGGGCCGCAGTGCTCTTGCCGCTGCCGCCCTTGCTGCCGACGATGGCGATAACCTTAGCCATGTCGGCCGCCGCCGGCCGGGGCGTCGTCGTCGGGCAGGGACGGCATCGCCTTGTCCATCACGTCCACGATCACCGCCTGGGTCGTGATGGTCCGACGCGCCGCGGCCGAACGCCGGGCCGCTTCAAGCGCGATCCGCTCGCGCAGCTCGGACGGCAGCCGCAGGTTGACGCTCACCATGTCCTCCTTGGCAGGCCGCCCACGCCCACGCGGCGCGGGGGTTTGCGGGAAAGGCGCCGCCTCCGGTGCAGGCAGGTCCGCCAGCCCTGCCGCCAGCTTGCTGATTTTATCCAACTTTGATGCCATGACACCTACCAACAATGAGGTTATTATTTTTATGCACCGTTAAACATAGATAGCAAGATATTTCGGTTTCAACCGGGCAGAGAGGTTGCAGCGGCAACCAATCCCGGCCCGGCATCGCCGGGCCGGCCGAGCCGGACAGCCACAATGATACCAACACGCAATGCTCTGCGGATTTAAATGTTTTTTGGTGTTTTTATTGTTGTGTTTCTTAGTGCGTGGGTGTAGGTTGCTTCTACCGAGGGCGCAGTGCCCCGGTGAGCGAGAAAGAACCTCCAATGTCCTACATCAACACCCGTCGCCGCCTTGGCCTTGCTCCCAGCGCCGGTTCCGGCGCCCACCCTATGTCGGACGCCGACCTGACACGCATGGCGCCATCCGCCTTCGCGTCCGAGGCGCACGGCAGCCGGAGCAGCCGCTACGCCTATATCCCGACAATGGATGTCATCGCCGGCCTGCGGGCCGAGGGCTTCGTGCCCGTGTCGGCCCGGCAGACATGCCCCCGCGACGCGGACCGGCATGGGCACGCCAAGCACATGCTCCGCTTCCGCCACACGGGGCAAGACACGCAACCGCGCCGCGTCGGCATGACGTTCCCGGAAGTGGTGCTGCTGAACAGCCATGACGGCAGCTCCGCCTACAAGCTGATGGCCGGCGTGTTCCGCCTGGTGTGCCTCAACGGCATGGTGGTGTCGGACGGCCCCGGCCAGTCCGTCACCGTGCCGCACAAGGGCGACGTGGTGAGCCAGGTGATCGAGGGCAGCTATGAGGTCCTGAACGCCTCGCGTGCTGCCCTGACGGCCGCCGACGAATGGGCCGGCGTGGAGCTGCGCCGGGAGGAGCAACAGGCCCTGGCCGATGCTGCCCGCGTGCTCCGCTTCGGGGATGCGGAAGGCAACGTCGAGACGCCCATCAAGGCGGAACAGTTGCTGACCGTTCGCCGCACGGGTGACGCTGGTTCCGACCTGTGGACCACCTTCAACCGGGTCCAGGAGAACACGATCCGGGGCGGGTTGTCGGCTTGGGGCAGGGATGCCAACAACCGGCGCCGCCGGGTCACGACCCGGGAAGTCAGCGGCATAGATCAGGACGTGAAGCTCAACCGGGCGCTGTGGCTCCTGGGGGAGCGCATGGCGGCCCTCAAGGGCGCCGCCTAGCGCGGCAGGGCAGGGGCGGGGAGCAATCCCCGCCCTTCTTCTTTTGCGGCTCCGCGCCGCTGCGGCTCGGGAGTTCGGCATGCGTTATCCCTCACGCCATCCTGTTCCCGTCGCCAGGATCGCGCTGCCTGCGGTTCTGACCCGTCCCGGCCTTGCCCGTTGCCGGGCACCGCCAGGGCCGGCATGGTCCGTCGCCATGACGATGACGCCAACCCGGTTCCGCGAGTGCCTAGACGACATAGGATGGTCGCTGCGGAAACTGGCGCGTCGGCTCCGCTGCGATGACGGCACGGTGCGGCAGTTCGGGACAGGCCGGCGGCCGATCCCCGCCAACTTGGCCGCCTGGTTGGAAAGCCTGTCTGCGGCGCATCGCACGCTGTCGCCCGAGCTGCGCGAGGTCGCACGCACGATGGAGTGCGACCAAGGGAAGTATGCCCGCAACCCCCGGGGCGCGCGGCCGATCACGGACGGGGAGGCGGCGCTTTTGCAAGCCGTGGCTGCCGCACACGCGGCGGCGCCGCTGCCGGCTGGATGGCAAGCGGGACGGATGGGGAAGGAAGGCGAGCAAGCAGGCCCGGCGTCCGGCAGCGCCTGATTTTGCAGCACAGTGGATTTTAAGAACACCGATATTAATGGTAGTTAGTTTATATGTATAATCATACATATGTTACATAATTTTTTGATTTAATTGTTGCATTTATTCAGGTGGCTTGCTACCAATGGTGAACCGCGGCGGTCCCGTCGTGGCAACACCGGAGGGAGATGCCCCCAATGCAACAAACTTATGTCGTTTATTGGCGTGAGGCCGACCGCCAGCTTTTCGGCTTCCGGCAGAACGTCACCGCTCCCTCGCCGCGCGCTGCACGCGAGCAGTTCCGAATGATGGGGCGCCAAAGGCGCTTCGTCTTGGGCGTGAAGGGCCTCGCACCCTGCGGGCGCCGCTGCTCGCATCGGGGACGCTGGCTGGGCTGACGCTGGCATGGGCCAGGGCTGGCACCGTGCCAGCCCTGGTTTCCCTCAAACAGGTTTCCACAGCTCTATGTCACTTGACGACATAGGCTACCTATGTCATTGTATGTCCTATGCCAAAAGCTACGCTGATCCTGCACCGCAAGCGCCGCTATGATGACGGTGCGGTTTTGGAGTTGAAGCTGTGGCAGGTGCCTGCTGCCGTCCCTGGCTCCGCGCACCTGTTCAAGTATGCCTTGTTCTACGGCAACGGCGGGCAGCGGCTGGTCGGCTACGACAACGAGGCCGGTAAGGGCGATCACCGGCACTATGGCGGTAGAGAGGAAGCTTATGCGTTCACCACCTTCCGCCAGATGCTGGCGGACTTCCTGGCCGATGTGCGCCAACTTCGAGGAGGCAAGCTATGAGTGAGGATGTGAAAATCGTCGTGGGCGGCACGGCAGAGGATGACGCCGCCGCGTTCCTTGATGCCGTCAAACGGGCGGAGCGGGGCGAGGCCGTGCATGAGCGGGTGCTGTCCTTTCAAAGCTGGGAGGGCCTGGCCGCGGTGATGACGGGAGAACGGTATCGCCTGCTGCGCCACCTGCACGCGCACCCTGAGCCGTCGATCAGCGCGCTCGCGCGGGCGCTGGGGCGGCAGTATCGCCGGGTGCATGACGACGTGACCGTTCTGGAAAGCGCGGGACTGCTGGACCGGAACAATGGCTCGGTGCGGACGACCGCGGACGCGATCCAGGCGGAAATCCGGTTCTAAGTTCCGCATACCATGGCGAGACACCCAGCGTCACCCCAAGATGTCCTGGTCTTGTTCACAAACTGTGGTTCACTGGCGCCATGCGCTATCCTTCCCGTCCCCGCAGCCCGCACCTCATCACCCTGGGCCAAGCCGCCCGGCACGTCGCCATGCTCACGTTGGCCTGCAACCGATGCGGGCGCCGCGGGCGACTAAGTGTGGCCCGGCTGCTGGCAGAGTGGGGCGAGCACATGGCCCTCGCCGACATCTCAGACTACATTACGGCAAGCTGCCCGGCACGGAAGGCGCACAGCATCTATGAGCAGTGCTCCGCCCATTGGCCTGACCTGCCCGGCCTGTTCGTTAGACTTGGGGCAGATGAGCGCCACTCCAACAAATAGCTCGGAGCAACATATCAAGTGCCTTGACCCCATAGGCCAGTTCTGAGCCAAAGTCTCCTGACCGTCATGCGCCGCACCGTCCGCGTGACAACCGGCATCCTGTTCTCTACTGATTCCACGATCAATTGAGGCCACGGACACGAGGAACGATCATGCTGGAACACCAGATTATCCTACGCAAAATCTTGGTTGTTGGAGGAGGTCTCCTCTCCGTGTTTCTCCTCATGTCCCTATCCAAGATGGTCGAGAATACGCCAGGGTATTTGTTTTATGGTGCTATGCTTCTGATGGTGGTGCTGGGCTTTACGTCAGCACGATGGATAATGCGCGCAATTGAGGGCGTGACCGGATTCAAGTTCTCTCTCTCAGGCTTCATGCTGTTGATGCTGTTCATGTTTAGCATGGCGTTCTCATTTATTATTCTCCCTGTTGGTCTTACCCTGCTTGTGATCCAGTATGTTCTGGCGCGTCGGCGCTACACTCGACTGCAAGCCACAGGGTAGGGGGCAGAAGCGCGGACGCTGGCGTTAGCTTAGAGCAACAACCTTTCCTGCCCTCCCAAACACAGGTAGGGTATGTTCGTGTACGTCCGGGACTTCATCGCCAAATGGCAAGCCAATGCTCGTTCTGAGCGGGCAGCCTGCCAAGAGCACTTCATCGACCTGTGCGGCGTGCTGGGCGAGCCGACGCCCAACACCGATCCGACCGGTGCGGCCTACGCCTTCGAGAAGGGCGCAACCAAGGCCAGCGGCGGCGACGGCTGGGCGGACGTGTGGCGCCGCGGCTGCTTCGCCTGGGAGTACAAGGGCAAGCACAAGGACCTGGACGGCGCGCACCGCCAGCTCCTCCAGTATGCCGGCGCCCTGGAGAACCCGCCCTTGCTGGTGGTGTCGGACATCGAACGCATCGTGGTCCGCACCAACTGGACCAACGCCGTGTCCGAGCGCCACGAGCTGCTGCTGCCCGAGTTGGCGGACCCGGCGCGGCTCGCCCTGCTCAAGGGCGTGTTCTCAGACCCGGACCGGCTGCGGCCGGGCAAGACGCGCGAGGCGCTGACCGGGCAGGCTGCGGGCCAGTTTGCGGAGCTGGCCGGGCGGCTGCGCGCCCGCGGGCACGACGCCATGGAGGTGGCGCACTTCGTCAACCGGCTGGTGTTCTGCCTGTTCGCCGACGACGTGGGCCTGCTGCCGGCGGGATTGTTCGAGCGCATGTTGGCGGCAGCGCGCAAGGACCCGGCGCGCTTCCAGGGCTATGGCCGGCGCTTGTTCGCTGCCATGGCGGAGCGTGGGGGCGAGATGGACTTCACCCCGATCCCCTGGTTCAACGGCGGCCTATTCGACACCGACGCCGCCCTGCCGCTTGGTGCCGAGGACGTGGCGCTGGTGCAGCGCGCGGCGGCGCTGGACTGGGCGGAGGTGGACCCTTCCATCCTGGGCACCCTGTTCGAGCGGGGCCTGGACCCGGACAAGCGCAGCCAGCTCGGGGCGCACTACACCGACCGTGCCAAAATCGAGCTGCTGATCGACCCGGTGATCCGCCGCCCTTTGCAAGCCGAGTGGGGCGCGGCACGCTCGGGCATGGAGGCGGCGCTGAGCAAGGCCGCCGCGGCGAAAGCGCCCGCAGCCGCGACCAGGGCGCGCAACGAGGCGGCGGGGCTGCTGCGCGCGTTCCTGGATCGGCTGCGGGCCTACCGCGTGCTGGACCCGGCGTGCGGGTCCGGCAACTTCCTTTACTTGTCCCTTCTGGCGCTCAAGGACCTGGAGCACCGGGCCATGGTGGAGGCGGAGGCGCTGGGCCTGCAACGCGAGTTCCCGCAAGTGGGGCCGGAGGCGGTGCTGGGGATCGAGGTGAACCCGTATGCGGCCGAGCTGGCGCGGGTGTCGGTGTGGATCGGGCATATCCAGTGGGCGCGGCGGCACGGCTTCCCCGCCCCGTCCGACCCGGTACTGCGCAAACTGGACACCATTGAGTGCCGTGATGCCGTATTGGCGGAGGACGGCACGCCTGCGCCTTGGCCGCCAGCGGACGCTCAGGTGGGCAATCCGCCCTTCCTCGGCGGCAAGCGGCTGCGGACCGTGCTTGGCGACGCCTACTGCAAGCGGCTGTTCGCGGCCTACGCCGGCCAGGTGCCGGCCGAGGCGGACTTGGTATGCTACTGGGTCGCACGGGCGCAGCAGGCCATCGCGGCCGGCGATTTGGCGCGTGCGGGCCTAGTGGTGACGAACAGCATCCGGGGCGGCGCCAACCGGCGGGTGCTGGAACCGATGGCGCAAGCCGGCACGATCTCCGCCGCATGGGCGGACGAGCCTTGGACCCTGGACGGGGCAGCCGTGCGGGTGTCGCTGGTATGCTGGGAGCGCGACCAGGTGCCAGCGCCGACCCTGGACGGGGTGGCCGTGCCGGCGATCCACGCCGACCTGACGGCCGGGGCTGCCAACTTGACCACGGCGCGCAAGCTGCCGGAGAACGCAGGTGTTGCGTTCATGGGCGACACCAAGGGGGGCGCTTTCGATGTGCCAGGTGAGCTGGCCCGGCGATGGCTGCGGCTGCCCAGCAACGCGAATGGTCGGCCGAACGCCGACGTGCTGCGCCCGTGGGCGAACGGCATGGACGTGACCCGGCGGCCGTCTGACACCTGGATCATCGACTTCGGCTGGACGATGACGGAAGCGGAAGCGGCCTATTATGCCGCGCCCTATGCCCATGTGGCCGAGCATGTCCGGCCGGTGCGGGCCATGAACAAGCGGGAAGTCTATGCGCGGGATTGGTGGCGGCACGTCGAGGCGCGGCAGGGGATGCACCGGGCATTGACCGGCCTGACCCGGTTCATCGTGACGCCGAGGGTTGCCAAGCACAGGCTGTTTGCCTGGATGTACGCGCTGACGTTGGCTGATTGCCAACTCATCGCTGTTGCCCGGGCCGACGATACGACGTTCGGCGTCTTGCATAGCCGCTTTCATGAGCTGTGGGCGCTTCATCTTGGCAGCGAGTTGGAGGATCGCCCTCGCTATACTCCCAGCACCACGCTTGAGACCTTCCCCTTTCCGGACGGCTTGACCCTGGATCAGCCCGCCGCGGCCTGCGCGGGCGACCCGCGGGCCGAGGCTATCGCGGCAGCCACTCTCGCGCTGGTCGAAGCGCGGGACCGTTGGCTGAACCCGGCCGAGCTGGTGCAGCGCGTGCCCGAGGTGGTGCCCGGTTTCCCTGACCGCCTACTGCCCCGGGACGAGAAGGCAGCCGTTGTGCTGCGGAGCCGGACACTGACAAACCTGTACAACCAGCGCGGCACACCGGCAGGCGCGTGGCTGGACGGTTTGCACCGTGCCTTGGATGAGGCTGTCGCCGCTGCCTACGGCTGGCCAGCAGACTTGCTTGACGGCGATGTGCTGGCACGCCTGCTGGCCTTGAACCACGCCCGTGCAGCCGTGTTGCTAAGAGTGTTATGATCCGAAACGTCGATTTCGGGCCATAACACCAGCTGTCAGCCTTGCGCGACTGCTAAAGGCGTTGCTCACTGCCTTCCCAACGGCGACACAAAACGTTGCCAAAGGTACTGCGCCGCGTCGTCAGCAGTTAGACGTTTCAAGTTGTAGGATTTTTCATAATTGAAACCACCTATCGCCATCTGGGCTGAGAAATACAGTCCATCGTGATCGCTAGAGAGTGCGATGACCTCGTTGCAGCTGTTTCCGTGCATAAAGCGCCCTTCTGAATAGCAGATGTTGTCCTCCGAATGCGTGCTGCCTTGCCAGATCCGGCAAATGCTTTTGCTGCTTCCATCCAGGAAGAGTTCAGCCCTGAAATCCTCGGCGGAGTTGAGGCGAAAATCTGTCTCGATACGGGTCTCGTGCCGCGAAACAGCTTGAAGGTTACTTTTGAACAAGCTCTTGATCGTCTTAAAACCGTGCTTAACAAAGCGCCTTTTTTCAACATCCGTTGGAGCTTGCCGCAGCGGGGGAATGAGGAGCGGTGATGCAGGTCGTTTGCCATTGGCCAACAAGCTTCGACTGTTCTGCGAAGCAGGACCCGGAAAAGCCTTACGCCTTACCGCGACTACTTTTCCGGGAAAGGACGGCCGACTAGACGGCTTGGCACGCCTCTGATTGACGCCGTCGAGAAGAGCTTTGCGAGCAGCAGCTTCGTCTAGTCCCGCAATCCGGATTTGCACAATCGAGGTCAGAAGTCCGGTCGGCTGGCATGGCTGAACCTGCACGGGCACAAGCTTCTGTTTCATGCCTTGCGGGTCATCCGCAAACGCAGCCGCCCACTCCGGCGATGCAAATTGCGATTTCAAGTAGTCGGGTGACAGCACCATGATCGTGCGCCTGGCTCTTGTCGCAGCTTTTTGCATTTGCAAGACAAAGTTGCTTCCAGGCCTGAAATCCCAAGCTTGGAAAGCCACAGTAAAACCTTTCTCCTCTAAAACGTAACTGATCCATTGCGCCCATGCCGTGTCCACATGCGTGTAACTGACAAAAAAGTCTTCGACACCGCTGTGCGGCTCCTTTTTACTATTAGGCTCAGTAGGTTGCAAAGAAGCTTGCTGCCCTCTCCGGGTTGTAGCCCCGGCGGTCGTAGAGTTTCGTGGTGGACGGGTCGCGGTGCCCGGCCGCTTTCTGCACGTCTTCAAGCTGTGCTCCGTTCTCAAGCGCCGTAGTAATGAAGGTTGCCCGCATCGAATGCGCGGAGTAGCCGCGTTTCAAACCGATCCCGGCGACGTACTTCCGGACCAGGCGGTCGATCGTGTCCGGATCGAGCCGGCCTGCTGGGTCGTACGTCCTGCCGTTACCGCGCAGCGGGCGGAACAGCGGCTTGTCGTGCTCGGCGCCGTGGCCGCCGCGCTCCAGGTAGGCACGGATGCGTGTCGCGGCCTGCGGGTTGATGGCGAGCGCGTCGCGCCGGCCGCCCTTGCGGGTGAGGCGCAGCGCGTCGAAGCCACGGTTCTGGTGCAGGTCGCCGACCTTGAGCGCCGCTATCTCGGCCCGGCGCAACCCCACTTGCAATCCCACCGAAAGGATGGCGCGGTCGCGCAGGCCGGCCAGCGTGTCGGCCGGCGGCGCGTCGAGCAGCCGGCGGGCCTGCGCCTTAGAGAAGGCGGCGGTGCTGCCCTCCTCGCGGTTGATCGCCGGCCGGCTCACGTCCACGACGGGATTGCGGTTGGCGGCGCCGTGCCGCACCAGGTGCTTGAACAGACTGGACAGAGCGGCCAAGCGCCGTCGCACGGTCGAAGCAGCGGCCCGCTTCTCCTCGCGCATGATGCGCTCCCAAGCGATTACCGCCCGGTGGTCCACCTGGCGGAGCTGGTCGGGCGTCGTGATGCCGAGCGTGCGCATGAAGTGCGCTACGTCCTGCTTGTAGGCCCGCCGGGTGCGGGCGCTCTTCTGGCTGGCGAGCCAGACCTCTTCCTCGGGGATCGCCGCTAGGTCGGCCAGGCTGGCAGGCTGGCCGGGGCGGGCGACCAGAATGGTAGGCCGATCAACAGTCACTTGCCCGTCTCTTGCTCGGCTTTCCACTTCGCTTCAGCCTGATCGGAAAGCAGGGAAGTCTGGAAAGCGCCGTTCGACCGTCGAGTGTAAGTATCGCCACAGTGAGGACACGTAATGGCCTCCGGTTCCTTCGAACCAGGCATTTGACCTCCGACTTCGGACACGTAGTACGGCCGACCGCATGCGCGGCATTTCTCAATCCCGCTCATGCCGGAACCGTAGCAGATTCTGAGCACGTGATAAACCGGATTATCACGTGCTGATTGGACATGAGCGAGCGCGGCGCGGAACGTTCCTGTTGGAACGGCGCGCGCGCGTGTGACAGGGTGCCTCGCGACGAGAGGGACCACCATGGCAGGCGAATCGGACACGGACGTTCTGAGGCTGACGGCGAAGATCATCTCTGCCCATGTCGGCAACAACCAGGTCACGGTCGCGGCGTTGCCGG